>PUKR01000055.1 GCA_003552365.1 Syntrophomonadaceae bacterium | reverse complement strand
TGATCTATTTCTTCTTTTAATTCCGGGGTTTCTTCCGCCAGCCTGGGAAGAATATGGCGGAAAAAACCGATCGTCCCCTTTAAGCTTAATAGTTCGGTATTAATGAATACTGTTGGGGGATTATCAAGCTGACGGCGGCCTTCTTCGAGCAGGCGGCAGTACTCATCCATCCGTTCTTTGATTGAACGCATCCTCTTTTCAAGCGGAGCAAAGTTGCGAATTACCAGCAGGTAAATCCCCGACAGGCCGTTTTGCAAGTAGACATCCGGGCGCTTTTTGTAAGCCTGCAGTTCTTCTGCTTCCAGCTTCATCTCCTCAAGATGAGATTTAAGCAGCTTATGGTCAATTTGATAGTCCAGGGTCAAATCATCTTCTTCAATATTTGCCAGCTCTTTTAAAAAATTACGGACTGCCCTTTTTCTTTCCTCGATTCCCTCCGGAGAAAAATCCGGCAGCCGGTGATCATAACAGTGGATTCCGGTAGCGGTAGCGTTTACAGGATGATTATCCCAGTACCAGTCAAAAAATCGATCAGTCAGTTCTTTAAAATTTTTTTCAGGTTCGTGCATAATCCTACCTCCCTGCTTTTTTGTGCGCTTAAAAGCTTTCCTTTTTAAACTTTAACACAAATTTTAACACAAAACATTACTTAATTAAGCCAGAAGAAGAAGGATACCCAGATCAAAAAATCTTTAGATCGGTAAAACAAGGGCAGCTTGTGATTATCCTGAAAATGTAAAACTTTTGTAAAGTGGTTAATTTTGCTCTCATTAATCCGACACCGGTACTGAAAGGAGGGAAATTGGTAAATCCGGAAACAGGGTTTTGCTTCTATCCAGTTGAGTGGCAAATTACCCGTTTCCAGTCTAGCTGGAAAGGAGGCCTAGAAAAATATGATGTCAAATGTTTCCGGCGGCATAGGAGGCGGCGGTATGCCGCAACCAGCAAAAATGAATATGCCGACGCCGGACATTAGAACCAACACCGGCGGAACTAGTCAACCCGGGCAAAATCCCGGGGAACAGGTTCAAGGAACAAGGGCCGATGTGCTAAATAATCAGGCCGGGCAGGTACCGGGAAGTGCCGGTGGACTGGCAGGAGAATTACCCGGTGGAATAGGAGGTTCTGCCGCAGGCGAGAAAAGGGAAGCCATGCTTGAAGGAGCCAGGGCTGTGATCCAGTACTGGGAAAACGACCCCAGGGACCGGGTATCCCCGGAGGTAAGAGAACAGTATGCTGCTCCTGAAAACCAATTGGATACCGCAGAAGCGCGGTTAGATGGCATGGCTGACCAGATGGAAGTAGGTGCTGTAGAAACGGCGCCTGGAGAAAACCCGCCGGAGGCACAACCGGAGAGCGAAGGAATTGTAGACCCGGATGAAGCAGCCATGGAAGAAGTGCAGCAGAATTTATCCGGCATCCAGCAGCAGGAACCTAACACCGAAGAAACTGCTCAAAGTCCCACTGATGCCGACCAGGGCGATACAGGAGAAATAATGGACATGTTCGCCTGAAATAGTCCGGCGATATAAAATCAAATAGGGCGCCCGGGGAATACTCCCCGGGCTTATTTTTTTAATGGGTAAACTTAAAGATAATTCACCTGAATTCATTGGAATAGCTGGCAAAGGTGTTATGCCAGAAAATGTCAACCGAACAGTTTTTTCAGCAAACTGGAGCAATCCATGAAATATTTAATACAAAAAGTTGTCAGGGGGACGGGGTTGTTGACAACTTTTTTATTTTTTTGTGACACCCACCGGGCCAGCTTCAGGTGAAGTGGATTGAGGTACTTCCCCATAAGTCCTGTCTTTTACCGGGGTTCCCTCAACAATCTGGTAAAGGTCTTTGCGACGATCCTTGATATGGGTGACCGTCCCGGTAATGCGGTTTCGACGCAGTATTTCGAGGTCAACTTCGCCAATTACTATAGTTTCGATATTGGCACTGCATTCACCGACAATTCCATCGCGAGAAAAGGGAAAGTCCGATGGGGAAAATACCCCGGATTGAGCATACATGGTGTCGGTGCGGGGAACATGGGTTAAGTTCCCCACTGTGCCGGAGATAACCGTGTATATCTGGTTTTCCACAGCCCGGGCCTGGGAGCAATAACGCACCCGCAAATAGCCCTGGCGGTCGTCGGTACAGAAGGGAGTAAATATAATACGAGCGCCGCGGTCTACCGCTATGCGGGAAAGTTCCGGGAACTGGGTATCGTAGCAAATTAAGATGGCTATTTTACCACAGTCGGTATCAAATACTTTCAGTTCATTACCGGGTTGAATGGCCCACCATTTGCGTTCATCGGGAGTAATGTGCAATTTGTACTGCCGATCGATTGTCCCGTCTCTGCGAAACAAGTAACTAACGTTATAAAGCAAGTCATTTTCTTCCACAAAGTGCGAACCGGCAATTATATTGACATTGTGCTTCATCGCCAGCATGTTGAAGAGTTCGATGTAATCCTCGGTATATTCAGCTAAACGGCGGACCTGTTTGCCGGGAATTTTTTCATTGATAAAGGAAAGCAGCTGGATGGTAAATGTTTCAGGGAAAACTACAAAATCGGATTCATCTAAAGCTGCCACATCAACAAAATACTCGCACTGGTTGGCAAAGTCTTCAAATGAATCAATTTTTTTCAGCATATATTGCACGGCACAAACCCGCACCGGAAAAGCACGCAGGTACAGGCGTTTTGATTTGGGCATATAGTCAACATTATCCCACTCAAGTAAAACAGCATAACCGCGGCTGGCCTTGTCATCATTAAGGTAGTTCGGGTTAACCCATTTCAGTTTAAACCCGCTCAAGAGCTGAAAAGTTAAAACCGGGTCATACAGCTTTTGCTGGATCACCTGTTTGACATACTCATTAGCCGACATCTTGTCGGCATATTTGTGATAATTGGGAATCCGTCCACCGACAAGGAAACTTTTTAAATTTAACCGTTGAACTAGTTCCTTACGGGCTTCATATATGCGGGTTCCCACATGCAGACGACGGTAATCGGGATGAACCATGATTGAAATTCCGTATAAATGCTTACCCTCGGGATCGTGGTTAGTAATATATCCTTTGTCAGTAATCTCATCAAAGGTGTGCCTGTCTTCGTACTCGTTAAAATCAATAATTAAACTTGAGGAGGCGCCGATGATTTTACCTTCGTATTCCACACAATGCTGCCCCTCGGGGAAAATTTCAATGTGACTTTGAAGTTGCCCCCTGGTCCAGGGGTCCATATCGGGGAAGCAGATCTTGCTCAACTCGACAATTTTGTCGATATCTCTTTCCTCCACATTTCTAATAATCAGCTTTTTTTCCATTTTAGATAGATCAATACGTTCAGTCATTGCTTGCTTAATACCTCCTGCAAATAACGTTAACACAGGTTAAAGAATATGACAACTTAAATATAGTTAAAAGGCCTTAATAGAAGAGGTTTTGGCGGCTCACAATCTCATGAATCAAACGGTTAGCAGATTATATAACGGGTGCCATGATAAATCGGGGCTTATTTTTTTAATGAATAATGGACAAAGTTAATTGCACAGCTAATGTATTTAATAAAAATTAGGATGCTAAAAAAAAGATAGATGGAGACATTTGCCTTATTATAATCATGAGCTTATGGTCTTATAATGGCATTTCATCAGCAGGCATTAAAATTTTATAATGGTTAATAATTATCGTTTGCTTAATAAATCTCAACAACAGGGTCGCAAATAAAAAACCGCCGGGAGCTGAATTGAGATCCCTCCGGCGGCTGTTTCCTTAAACTTAACCTGATAAAATATGCCATAATGGCGGTTCCCGTTATTTTTCTTTCGGACCTGACGGGTACACCGGACCAGGGTTATACTCCACGCTGGGTCTTGCCGTGCGGGGCTGCGGATACATGCTCATCAATTCGTAAATTTCACCCGGCATATCAGTATTCACGTTCAACCCCATTTCTGAAATTTCGTTGACATCGATCGGGTAATCGTGAGTCCAGGTTCCCTGGGTAAGCTTTTCGGCAGCTTTTTCGGCCATTACATCGTCCATATGTTTTTCAAGAAGATATTTAGCTGTGTGCTTAACCTGGCGCAATGATTTTTCAGCAACATCGGCAAGAATCAAAGTTTGATCATCTATATCCTTCATCTCTTTTTTCTCCAATACCTTGATCACGGAAGCTGCCGGACACTGGCCAAGCTGGGGGTCGAGCGGGCCGAGGACAGCATTTTCATCCATTACCACTTCATCGGCAGCCATGGCTACCATGGTACCCCCGGACATGGCATAGTGAGGCACAAATACAGTCACCTTGCCCGAGTGACGCAAAAGAGCATCGGCAATCTGCTCGGAAGCTAAAACCAGGCCGCCCGGCGTATGCAGGATCAAATCAATTGGCACATTTTTGTCCGTCATGCGGATAGCCGTGAGCACCTGCTCTGAATCCTCAATATTGATATAGCGGGTTAAGGGAACCCCGAGGATGTTTAAAGCTTCCTGGCGGTGAATTAGCGTTATTACCCGGCTGCCCCGCTTCTTTTCTAAGTCCATCATCTTCCTGGTCCTTGTTGAACGCAGCATCTGCTGCTGTAAATAAGGGCTAAGTGCCGTTAGGATAATAAACAACCAAAAAAGTTGAAAAAAAATGTCCATTAATCTAAATCCTCCTTCATCGATGTTGTCAGGGGGACGGGGTTGTTGACAACTTTTTGTTTATTATTTTAACCTCTTTGTCTAAAACCTATTACACAATCTATTAATCTTCAGACCTTCAAAAAAAGTTGTCAACAACCCCGTCCCCCTGACAACTTTTTAGCAATAGTCACGCCAACATTCCCAGAAAGGATCAGCCCGG
Organism: Syntrophomonadaceae bacterium; assembly: GCA_003552365.1. GTDB lineage: Bacteria > Bacillota > Dethiobacteria > DTU022 > DTU022 > B1SED10-74M. The sequence continues at coordinate 614 of PUKR01000055.1, read as the reverse complement.
TAAATGCGTTTCGGGCGCATGATCAGCATCAGTATAACCCCTAAGGCAAAACCACCGATGTGGGCCCACCAGGCGACGCCGGTTACCCCGGAAAGAGCATAAACAAACTGTAAGACAAGCCAGTATCCCAGGTAAATGGTGGCCGGCAGCCAGAAAAAGAAAAATATAAACGGGGGTATGATCGTCAGGATCCTGGCCCGGGGGAATAATACCAGGTAGGCGCCAAGCATGCCCGATACTGCTCCTGAAGCGCCGACCATGGGGATACTGGACTCCGGCATAAAAATCCCCTGCATCAATGCAGCGGCAATACCTGAGAGAAAGTAAAGGACCATAAAGCGTCGAAACCCTAACCGTCCTTCAACGGCGGGCCCAAAAACCCAAACAAACCACATATTGCCAAGCAGGTGACCAAAATTCCCGTGGATAAACATGCTGGTAAATATTGTCCAAAACTCGCCGACAGGATTATTCCAAAAAGCAGCAGGAATGAATCCAAAGGAGTGAAAAAAAACCGGGAAAAAATCAACTCCCAGCGAAAACTGGTAAAAAAAGACCACTCCATTTATTATAATTAATCCGGTGGTGGCGATTACCGCACCATGATAAGTTAT
>PUKR01000112.1 GCA_003552365.1 Syntrophomonadaceae bacterium | reverse complement strand
TGCTGCTTCCCGGTGTCGATCCGCCAAAGATACTGGGTTACCTTTCCGGAGCTTCAGTCGGTTATGTAATTGAAAGTGATATGATTCGCTCTAAAGTGTCTGCACCCCCGGGGAAACAGGCTGTAAAAGTGCTTTTAGGAGTGGCAGTTTTATTTGGCATCATAGTCGGTTTGGGTGGAATATTACCTTCAGAAGTAAAACTGCTCGGTTTTATTCGCTATGCGCTTGGGGGGATTTGGGTAACCCTTCTAGCGCCCGCTGTTTTTATTGCCTTGAACCTTTCTGAAAGAAATCAAATTTAAGTAGTCGCATTTCTAATCGTAATAAGTTATAATAGATGAGGTAGAGGTATGTATTTTGGAGGTGAACGATTTGATTGGTGGAAAGATCGGCCTGTGGGAAATACTGCTGGTTCTTGTAGTTGCCCTGGTGATTTTCGGACCAAGCAAGTTGCCGGAAATGGGACGTTCTATAGGTAATGGACTAAAGGAGTTTAGAAAAGCAACCAGGGATCTGAAGGAAACTATTAGCCTTGATGATAACGAGTCTGACCATAAAAGCAGTTAAAGTTTATTTGTTTGGGTTTATGTGGTAAAATAAATTTGTAGACATAAAATGTTTTTATTTCCGAATTGAGGAGGATCTGTAATGCTAGGAAGAATAGGAATGCCTGAAATAATAGCCATTTTGGCGGTAATCCTTTTGATCTTTGGTTCGACCAAGCTTCCGCAGCTGGCAAAGTCTATCGGGCAAAGCGTGGTTGAATTAAAACGAGGGTTAAAAGATAGCTCAACATCTGACGAAACTACTTCCCCGAATTCAGAGCCTGATAAATAAATGGCGGTGGTTTGAAGTTCATTGTCTTTTGTAATAGGGGGTTATAAGACAGTGCCGGGAATGCCGGGAGGTATTCAGTACTTGTGAGCAATAATAAAAACGGCACTATGCCCATATTAGATCATCTTTCAGAGTTGCGCCTGCGCCTGGTGATTTCAGCAGGCGCTTTGCTTGTTGCTGTCGGGGTAAGTTTTGCCAATATAGAATTTATACGAGGGATACTGACCAGTCCTCTCGGGGACATGCCCCTTATCTACCTTTCCCCCCCTGAAGCGTTTATGGCTAACTTGAGATTGGCTCTTTTCAGCGGGCTGGTATTGGCGCTGCCTGTACTCCTGTATGAGTTCTCCGCTTATATTTTCCCCGGTTTGACCAGGAGTGAAAAAAAGTTTTACCTGGCGGTACTGGCCGGCATATTAGTTCTTTTTAGCGCCGGGGTCATTTTTGCTTTTCACGTAGTATTTCCATTTACACTAAGCTTTTTTCTCCAATTTGCCGATGCTCAACTTGAACCCCATTTGACAATCAGTGATTACCTGGCATTTGTTCTTTCTTTCCACATTGCTTTTGGGGCGGTTTTTCAGTTGCCTCTTTTTACCTGGGCCCTTGGCAAAGTTGGTCTTTTGTCCACGACTTTCTTGCGCCGGCACAGGAAGGTTGCAATCTTAATCATGCTTGTTATTGCTTCCATTATCACTCCTCCTGACATCATATCCCAGGCAATTATGATTTTACCTTTGATCTTTCTTTATGAGCTGGGTATTTTTATGGTTATGATCAGCGAGCGAAAACGTTTAAAAGCTCTGTCTGACCAGGATTAATATTTTTGCAGCCCATATTTCATTCGATTTAAGGTGGCATTAATTTAATCGGCCGGTAAGTTGTTATTATTTACAGCTCGTGGTATGTTTTAGTATGGAATACAGCTTGCTTGTTGTTTTGTCCGGTTTGATAAGAAAGCGATTGTGTTAAAGCAGGTACAGAGGTGGTCCTTTGACTAAACTGGAACGGAAAAATGATCAATTAAAAGGCGCTGTAGTTTTGGCCGGCGGGGATAGTAAAAGGTTGGGGCAGCCCAAGGCCCTGCTCGATTTTAATGGCCGTGTCCTGATTGAAATAGTAGTAGAGACCTTAAGCTTTTACTTCCACGAGATAACGGTAGTCACCGATCGCCCCGAGTTATATAGCTTCCTTCCGGTGCGATTCACCGGGGACTTACTTGATACTAAACAAAAGAGCCCTTTGCGGGGAATCCATGCCGGCTTAAGTTCATCAACCCTGCCCTACCAGTTTGTCGTGGCCTGTGACATGCCTTTCGTAAACCTGGATTTAATAAAATATATGTCGGGTTTTGCTGCTTCCAATGATGCGGTAGTGCCTCGCATCGGTAAACATTATCAACCCTTGCATGCCTTTTATAAGCGCTCATGCATTGATATAATTGAGAGGCAGGTTGCCGGTGGCTATTATAAAGTTACTGATTTTTACAGGCATATAAAGGTAAAGTATATTGCCATGTCCGAAATTAATCGTTTTGATCCCGGGCAGCGTTCATTTATAAACATCAATACCATGGAGGATTATGAAAAGTCCCTGGAGCTTATGGCAAGCAGGCGTGATACTAAATGACGAAGGAGGAGAACAGCAGCATGAAAATACCTGATTATATCGGTTCCCTGGCTTTTGGTTTGAAAATGGGGGTTATATTGCCGGGAATGGATATCGTAGAAGAAATATTGAAACCACTGTCCCGCTGCAGCATGGACGGGCTTTTACATGACGGTGATGTTATTTGTATTACAGAATCGATTGTTGCTCGCGCCCAGGATAACTTCATCACTGTTGATGATATTGCCCGGGAAATAAAAGAAAAGCTAAATTTAAAAGAAGACAGCAGGCTGGCCGTTGTTTTCCCCATCGCCAGTCGCAACCGTTTTTCTATGATTTTAAAAGGACTGGCCCGGGCAGTCCCTAACGGAGAAGTGATGTTGCAACTCTCTTATCCTTCGGATGAGGTTGGAAACCAGGTTATCTCTCCTGATTATGTTGAAAGCCTGGGAAAAGAAGTGCTAACCCTTGACGATCTGGTGGGGTATGAGTTCAAGCACCCGGTTACAGGAGTCGACTATATTAATCTTTACCGAAAGCTAATTGAAGAGGAAGGCGCCCGGCCGAATATACTGCTCTCCAATAAGCCGGAACAAGTCCTGGAATTTGAGCCTGACGGGGTCCTTGCTGCTGACATTCATACCAGGGAAAAGACAAAAGAGATAATTGCAAAGCGATTTTCGAACTGTATAACCCTTGATCAGGTTTGCAATCAAGGAGAAAAGTACTCGGAATGGGGGCTTTTAGGGAGCAACCTTTCATCGGGGGAAAGGTTGAAACTGGCGCCCAGGGAAGGCAGGCAGTTAGTAAAAAAGCTTCAGTCCAGGGTGAAAGAAGAATTTGGACTGGATGTTGAAGTGATGATTTACGGGGATGGGGCCTATCTTGACCCTACCAGTGGCATCTATGAACTTGCCGATCCGAAAGCTGCATTTGCTGCCACCGGCGGATTGGATCGTATCAGGGAAGGGGTTAAGTATAAATACCTGGCCGACCAGTACTATTATGAGGGCCATAAAAATCCCAACGAGATTGAGACATTTATTTCAGAAAATGCAAAACGGGATGTGGCCAGGGACTGTGACGATAGAGAAGGGACTACTCCCCGGCGCATGGAAGATGTACTGGCCAGTTTGGCAGACCTGGTTAGCGGTTCGGCCGATGCCGGGACTCCCGTGGTGATCGTGAAAAATTTTCTTGCCTAGTTTTAACATACAGGGCAGGGCAGGCAATAACTAAAAACGCCGCCCATATGACAGGGAAAAAATCGCCGTAACGGGAATAAACGGTATTCCGGGTGGCCATATCCAGCGGCACAGTAAAAATGGCCTGCTCGTTTTTGCCCGACCGGAACAGTTCCCTTCCCTGGTAATCAAAAGATATAGTGATTCCGCTGTTGGCTACCTGGGTAACCCCGGTCCCGCTTTCTGCCGCCCTGATCGCGGCAGCCTGGGCGTGCTGTTCCAGGCCAATCGATTCTCCAAACCAGGCATCGTTAGTGACTATGAACTGGTGACGGGCGCCTTTATCAGCGAAAAGCCGCATATGGTCTCCAAAATAAGATTCAAAACAAACTACCCCCGCTACCGGTATACCGTTAATATCAAACACCTTTATTTCTTCACCGGGAGTATAACTGCCGAGCAGTAGATCAAGTTGAAGAATCCGGTTTAAAAGTTCTTCTGCCGGAAAGTATTCAACGAACGGCACTAACCGGTGCTTGTTGTAAAGCGGGAAGTCTTCCCCGCTTTCACCAAGAAGGGTAATTGAGTTATAAAGGTGTTCACCTGTTTTAACCCTCGCCCCGTATATTATCTTCAACTCGTGTTTTTCTGCCAGCGCTTTCATTTCGGGTGGGTGCTGTTTTTCATCCCTGAAATCCAGGTGGACTACAGTTTCAGGCCAGGCAACCAGGTCAAGAGAGGTTTCTTTTTCAATTGCTTCTTCGGTTAGACTTAAGTAACGTTCAAGGACCTCGGCTTTGCTGTAATCAACTATTTCCTCAGGGTGAGTATTGCCCTGGATTAACCCGGTTATTATCGGCTGCTCCATTTTTTCGACCGGCTGAAAAACAGGTAGAATGAGGCCGGCAGTAAAAAGCCCTGCAAAGATAGCGGTGGCAAAATACAGGTTCCTGTTTCTTAGTTTGCCTGATAAATATAAAACCAGGAGGGTTTGAAAGAATAAGATTAAAAAGGAAAGTCCCCAGTAACCGTAAACAGAAACGATATTAAGTAAATATGGGTATCCCCACTGGGTATAACCGATGTATCCGACATTGTAACCCAGTAACCCCAGGGACCTGACATATTCAACCATGAGCCACAACGAGGGAATAGCCAGCGCTGTAAAAAAGGGTCTTTTCAGGCGAGCGGCCAAATTTGCCCCGAGCGCAAATACTGCATAAAAGAGGCTGATATAAATGAACAGGGCCACCATGGCTGCGGTAGCCAGTAAATTACCCAGGTAAGGGTAGAGGACGATAGCCAGGTACATGTTAACATAGATGTTTAAAGGGAGACCGAAGACAAAGCCGCTCCAAAAAGCTTGCCCCGGTGAAACCTGCAATAATACCCACAAAAGAGGTATAAGGGCCAGCCAGGCAATATAGCCCTGTTCAAAACGGGGAAAAGCAAAAATTAATAATAATCCCGAGCATAAAGGAAGCAGCAGGTGAGCAAACTTCTTTTGCAGCAGGTTATGTAGATTTTTCTCAATGCTTTTTATGGATACCATACTTATCAATTAAACACCTTTGCATTATTAATGTTCCCATTATACCAGTATTTTATCACAGGCAATTTTTTGTTGAAAAATGCGAGTTGTTAAAGTGGCAAAGAATAATTAAGCTCGGAATAAGCTCTTTGCTGATTGCGGAAAAATACCGGCGGTTTCCTTGACCTTAACCTGGATCAATGATATAAATAAAGTAATACTTTACATGGTAAATAATTAAATACATAAAATAACCTGGTGAGGAGAGATTTTCAAATTCAAAGCGACGGACTGATTAACTATATCAAGGAACTTGATTATGT
>PUKR01000057.1 GCA_003552365.1 Syntrophomonadaceae bacterium | reverse complement strand
ATGCAGGAATTTAAAAAGGTCCTTGGTAATAAAAATTACTTTTTACTCTGGATTGGCCAGTCGATATCAGAAATTGGCACAGATATATTTCATATCGGGTTAATCTGGCTGGTAATCAGTGTCACGGGAAGTGCTGCTTCGGTCAGCTTGCTGTTTGTGCTGCTGATCCTGCCTTCAATTATAATTGGGCCCTGGGCAGGAGTGCTGGTTGACAAGTGGAACAAAAAAAAGGTTATAGTTATCTCTGATGTGATCAGGGGAATTATCGCTATTGCAATGGCTGTATATATTGAAAAACTTGGCTACTTGTACTTGCTTGCTTTTGCCGACTTTGTTATTTATACGTTTTTTTCTCCGGCAATTAAAACAGCAATCCCGCGGCTGGTTGCAAGGGAAGACCTGGCTACGGCAAATTCTTTGTACATGATTACCAGGCAGGGTGCGGGGTTACTCGGGCCTGCTGTAGGCGGGGCGCTGATCGGTTTGTTTGGCGTGCAAATTCTGTTTTTCTTGAACGGGGCTTCTTTTTTGATTTCTGCAGCCCTGGAAATGGGAATTCGGATGCCTGTTTCCGGTTATGAAAGCCTTGACCTGCCGCTCAAGTTCAAGGACAAGTTCAAGGAAGGGTTGGACTATATAAGGCAGCGGCAGATAGTGATTTTCATTATCATCTTTTTTGCTATAGCAACCATCCCGATGGGTGGACTTGCTGTTTTGAACGTGGTCTTGTTCAGGGAAGTCTTTAATTACAGTGCTGAACAGTATGGTTTATTGATGAGCATGAAGGGGGCCGGCCTTATTTTAGGCAGTATATTTATGGGAAAATGGGGTAAAAATATCCTCGAGATAAAGGCAATTGTAACCGCCTCTTTTTTCATGGGCCTTTTTTATGTGGCCCTGACTTTAAGCGGTCAATTGTTCTTTAGTGTGCTATTTTTCATGCTGGCCGGCTTTTTTGGCTCGATGATCGGTGTAGCGTATTATACGTTTCTGCAGAAAATAGTTGATGAAAATGTCAGGGGCAGGGTGTTTAGCATCGATATTGCGATAGGCAATGCCCTGGGCTTGATTGCAATGGCGGTGGTAGGGCCCCTGGCGGATAATTTTAACCCCGCTCTGATTTATGCAGCCGGTGGTTTGATCCTGGTTGCCCTGGGCCTGGTGACAAACTTGCTTAAGGTTTACCCCAGGCTGATCACGCAGTACCGGGAAGCCCTGAAGGAGAGGTAACTGCCCGTATTTTTGATTTTAGATTAATAAAAACCGGGTGTTTGGTATTGATCATAACCTTGAAAATTAGTATAATTATATATAGTCTAAAAGTTTTTGATACTTACTGGAAAAAATTAACATAATGGGTTCCAGCTATATTTCCCAGGGGCGGGTACCAGGCTTTACAACAGGGGTGCCGGGATTGTTTCGGTGGTAACTCCCTGTTGATATACTTTTAAGCTTGTTAATTGTTTTCTTAATTTCGCTTCAAGAGCATTACTTTCTGTAGCAACAACAGGAAAAGTAAGAGAGTGACAGGGCAGGTTTAACGAAGGCTTTAAATAGTGCCAATATTGTTAATTATGTTAAGCGTCAGTTAGAAACACCTTTAATATTATATTCAGGCTGGGAGGTGGCATTTGGGGTATTAAAGCAAACTTATTACAGTTTGACACTTTAAAAAACAAGGAGGGTCTATTGTGGAAAAGAGAAGAAAGTATCTTGGCATTTTGTTGCTGGCATTCTTTGTGATTGGGTTGTTTGCAATCGCTGCCTGCGAAACCGAGGTGGCAGATGTTGAAGAGCCCGAAGAACCAGAAGAGCCCGGAATTACCAGGTGGAACCTGGGCTCCGGCTGGGTAACAGCTGTTTATTACCCGCTTGGGGGAGCAATGTCCCGTATTGCCCATCTGCATATGGATGATATTTCCTTGACCGTGGAATCATCCGGTGCTTCGGCGGTTAATGTGAAAATGATCGGAGCAGGCGACCTTGACCTGGCTATTGTGCAAAACGATGTTGCCTATGATGCATATCATGGTGTGTGGCGTGAGGATTTTGTTGCCGATCCAATACCGAATATGGCCGGAATGTTTACTCTCCATCCTGAACCGGTCCAGCTGGTAGCTGCTGCCGGTGCCGGGATTGAGACCCCTGCCGACCTGGCGGGTAAGGATGTTGCCCTCGGGCCGCTTGGTAGTGGTGCGGAAATTAATGCCATGCAGGTATTGGAAGCAGCTGGTTTAACCGAAGCTGACCTGGGTTCCGCCGAACGGCTTGAAGCCCAGGAATCGGCAGATTTTCTCAGGGATGGCCGTATTGATGCTGCTTTTTATACAACCGGAATCGGCGCTTCGGTTATTGATGAACTTGCCCTGATGACTGATGTTGTGCTTGTGGATATTGAAGGCGAGATCGCCGAAAATCTGATGGAAGAATACCCCTTTTATGCTACTGTGACCATACCGGAAGGTACCTATAATAATGTGCCTGAAGCAAATACAATCACTGTTCTGGCCATGCTGGTATGCCGGGAAGATCTTCCTGAAGACCTGGTTTATGAGTTTATTTCGATTATCTTTGAAAACATCGAGTTAATTCATGATGCTCATGACGCAGGTAAGAATGTCACCCTGGAAACTGCCCTGGATGGCATGTCAATTCCCTTGCATCCCGGGGCAGAAAAGTTTTTTGATGAAAAGGGTATGCAGTAAACAATGATCAATAAGATCTCAACGGTACAGGGCGTTGCCAGCGCCCTGTACCGTTTTAGAAACCGGGGTTGAGGTGATATTTATTGAGTTTAGAAGAGGTAATTAAAACACGAGACGAGCAGGACCTGAAAGACTTAGTTGATGAAGGCAAGGTAAGAATTCCGGGCGGGTCTCTGGGATGGGTAATCTTTGTTATTGCCGTACTGTGGTCCTTCTTTCACTTGTATACTGCCGGGGCGGGTTTACTCACGGCCACTTTGCAACGCTCTGCCCACCTTTCTGTTGGGCTTGCTCTTTGTTTTATTTACTACCCTTTAAATAAAAAAAGGGATGATGCTTATTCCAGGTTACCCTGGTACGATATTGTATTGGCACTGGGCGGCTTTATATCTATATTTTATATTTATTATTTTTATGAAGATTTAATCTGGCGAGTGGGCGCTCCCACTACCCTGGATCTGTTTATGGGTGGCCTGGCTGTTATTTTAATTCTTTTGGCAGCACACAGGGCTTTTGGTTTTATTTTACCGATAGTGACCATATTGTTTTTGACCTATCCCTTTATCGGTCCCTTTATGCCTCCGCTCATCGGACACGGCGGTTACAGATTTGTTCGGGTTATAAATGATCTTTATATGACTAATACCGGTATTTTTGGTATTCCCATCGGTGTAACTTCTACTTTTGTGTTTGCGTTTGTTCTTTTCGGTTCGTTTTTCCAGGCATCCGGGGCCGGCCTTTATATTGTTCGCCTGGCTTTTTCTGTAATGGGCAGGTTTAGAGGTGGACCGGCCAAAGCCGCGGTAATAGCCAGCGGGTTTATGGGCAGTATAACCGGCAGTTCGGTAGCCAATACAGTGGTGACGGGTTCAATAACCATCCCCGTAATGAAAAGGGGAGGCTTTACTCCGGAAGTAGCAGGCGGTGTGGAAACGGCTTCTTCTACAAACGGACAGTTTTTACCTCCAATTATGGGTGCGGCTGCTTTCATTATGGCTGAATATACCGGGATACCTTACTGGCAGATCGCTATTGCCGCTGCTTTGCCGGCAGTGATCAGTTACTTCGCCCTTCTGGCCGTGGTTCACCTTCAGGCAGCCAAGACAGGCATGCAGCCAATGAAAAAAACAGAAATACCACCTTTTCTTTCAACTTTTGTAAAAGGGATATTTTATTGGATTCCCATATGTGTGCTGATCTATTATTTGATTATTATCCGCCTTACTCCCATTACCGCCGGTTTTTATGCTACTCTTACAATCATTGGCATCATGGTTGTGATGAGAATAGTCAAGCTGATTGAAACCATGAGGAGCGGTACTGTTAACTGGAGCGAGGGCCTGATTGAACATTCAAAGGGCCTGGTGAAAGATTTTATAAACGGCCTGGAAAGTGCTGCCAAAAGCATGTCCGGTATTGCTGTTGCCTGTGCCTGTGCCGGGATCATTGTTGGGGTAGTAACCATGACCGGGCTGGGGCAGGCGATGATTTTACTCCTTTCCGCACTGGCCGGTGACAGCCTGCTTATTTTGTTATTAATATCTGCTGTAATTTCAATTATCTTAGGGACAGGCTTGCCGACCACTGCCAAGTATGTGGTAATGGCTACCCTGGTTGCGCCGGCAATTTCTACTATTGCCCCGGAGGTGCCGATTGTTGCCGTCCACCTGTTTATTCTTTATTTTGCTATTCTTGCCGACGATACACCGCCGGTTGGGGTGGCGGCTTACGCAGCGGCTGCTATAGCCCGGTCGGACCCGATAAAAACCGGTTTGCTGGGGTTTAAGTTTGACCTTGGTGCATTTTTACTGCCGTTTATGTTTGTTTACAACCCTGAATTTCTGCTTATAGATACCACCTGGTATAAAGCATTAATGGTAGCCGGCACTTCGCTTTTTGGTATATACTGTTTTTCCTCGGTTATTCAGCGCTGGTTATTTACCAGGACCAAAATTTGGGAACAGGTTATTCTCCTGGGCGTGGCAATTTCGATGATCTGGCCGACCTGGTATACCGATATTATTGGGGCGATCTTATTTGTAAGTATTTACCTGCATCAAAAAGCGGTTAAAGCCCGGGAAGATAAAGCAGCTTTAGCTGCTAAAGTTTGAAGCGAAGCACTTTGAGGAAACCTTTACTGGCATCGAAGGGTAAGCTGAAAGAGATCATTGAATTTGGTACGGTATAATTGTCATTCGGACGAGGTTATATTAATGAGCACTAACAAGCGATACAGGCTGATTTATGTTGAAGTTTGCTTGATATTGATAATATTATTAGCAGCTGCCCTGTTTATTTCATCCTGCCGGGAAGATAAAGAATCCCGGCATTTAATTATTCAAGATCCCCGCAATGAGACTATATTTTACAGCATTCCTGTAGAGGCGGATGATATTTTAACTTTAAGTTACAAGCATTCAGTTAGCAGGTCCATGGTTGAAGGAACTTTTTCTTTAACCCGTAATGGAAAAATTAAACCGGAGACAACTTCATATACAGCCTATGGCCCCGGGCTGCCGGTTGAACGTTATGTCGAATGGAAAATTGAAAATGGGGTGATTACAGTCTACCACGAAGAAGAACCGCGGGAATCCATCCGCCTGTGGGTTACTGATATTACCGGGGAAACAATCTATCTGCGCGGCCAGCAATACCCCTTGTTTAAACTGTCCGATACATACCTTTTACTCGAGATCTTTCTGGATTAAAATGATAGAAAATAAACTGCAAGCGGGAAATAGCAAAAAGAAGGGGCAGTTCAATTAATAATTCTACAGCTGAAACCGGACAATTTTAAACACAGTATTTTGTTAAATGCAGATCCAGAAATACTTCACGTAT
>PUKR01000263.1 GCA_003552365.1 Syntrophomonadaceae bacterium | reverse complement strand
TATATCAGAGCAATCAATAGTGTCAAGGTGAGTTAGCGACAGAATATATTAAATGTAATATTCTTGTAAACTTGATTATTTTGGGAAAATACACTTGACTTTCCATGGCAATTACTGGTATACTTACTGAACCATATTGGATCCATTATGTGTAAAAGGAGGAATAACTCGTGAAGTCAACGGGGATTGTCAGAAAAGTAGACGAGTTGGGTAGGGTAGTCATCCCGATAGAATTAAGAAGAACCCTGGGAATCGAAGTGAAAGACGCTCTTGAAATTTACGTTGATAACGAAAGAATAATCTTGAAGAAATATGAACCAGCCTGCCTGTTTTGTGGTAATGCCGATAATGTAAAGCATTTTGGCAACCGTATCGTCTGCCAGGAATGTGTAGACAAACTGTCAGAAGAAGCATAGATAGGAATTACGTTTCTGTAAGGGGGCACGAGCTTTCGTGCCCCCGTTGTTAAGGCATATCCACTTCTTCCAGGGGAAAGGTTTTGACGAAACCTGATTCGCTAAGCTTAACCTGCACTGACTTCTTATTCTTGTTAACCTCTTTAACTTCACCTTCACCATCAGGAGTAAAGACCGCATCACCGGGTTCTGGCATTTGATCCTGTGAATCTTCGTAGGCCCTGGCCTCATAGCGCAAGCAGCACATTAACCGTCCACAGACACCGGATATTTTAGTTGGATTAAGAGACAGGTTTTGGCCCTTGGCCATCCTGATCGAAACCGGTTCGAATTCCTCCAGGAATGTACTGCAGCAAAATGGCCTTCCACAAGGACCGATGCCTCCCTTTAACTTTGCTTCGTCACGGACTCCAATTTGTCGCAGTTCAATCCGAGTTTTGAAGATGGAAGCCAAATCTTTGACCAGCTCTCTAAAGTCCACCCTCTCATCGGAGGTAAAATAAAATATAATCTTGCTCCGGTCAAAAGTATATTCTACCTGGACTAGCTTCATATCCAGCCTGTGTTCTTTGATTTTTTGCTGGCACTTGATAAAAGCGGCCATTTCTTTTTGAATGTTTTCTTCAGTGCGGGTATAATCTGATTCCGTGGCTTTACGCAGGACTTTTTTAAGGGGTAAAACAAGCTCTTCTTCCGAAACATCACGCTCGGCAATAACAACTTCGCCAATTTCTTTACCCCGCGACGTTTCAACTATTACCTGATCTCCAGGTTGTAATTTATTATGTGAAATAGGCTCAAAATAATAGGTTTTCCCAGCCTGTTTAAAACGAACTCCCACTACCCGGGCCATTGCTTCAACCTCCTTTGCATCAATATCAGCATTTTCTCCAGCAATAATCTTCTGTTAACATTTGTAGAAGACAGTTCATAAATGGCAGAGTTAATTAAAACTATGATTTCTTCCAACACCTGAGCATTTATTTGTTTTTCATTATCCTGCTGCACCATCTCAGGATGAAAAAGTAATTTTTCTTCTTTGCATAAATTATAAATCAAACAGTCCCTGCAATAAAGGCAAAGCAGTTCCAAAAAAGGAAACAGGTCTTCTCGCTCAGACAGTGTTGCCGCATGTGACAGGACTTCATAAGCGGATTGATTTTCTGAGACAAGCTTAAAAGCCAGGGAACCGGCTTCCTCCAGGCGGCTATCAAACTGTTCATCTTCGGCCAGTTCAATTGCATAACCGGGCAGCCCTCCGCTGATCCTGGCTAATAAAGAAGCTTTATCCCCGTCGAGATTTTTTACGCTTAGCAGCAGGCTTTCAATCTCTTCCATGCTTAAGGGTTGCAGGGTATAAGCCTGGCAGCGGGAAAGGATAGTATCAAAAAGCAGGCGGGGGTGTTCAGCAAGTAAAATGAAGTGCAGTCCTGCCGGGGGTTCCTCCAAAATTTTTAGCAGCGATGAAGATGCCTCCGCTGTCATTGATTCTGCCTTTTCAATCAGGCACACTTTATTATCGCCAACCAGGTAAATATCCTTTTTCAGGGAACGAATTTGGTCAATTTTTATGTTCCGCCCGTCGGGGGCGATTAGAAAAAAATCTGGGTGGTTCCCACTTTGGAACCGCCGGCATGACGCACACTGCAAGCATGCCCCACTGCTGCCTGATTCATTACAAAGCACCGCCATGGCCAGGGCCATTCCCCAGCTTGTCTTACCGCTGCCTGCCGGGCCCGTCAGCAACACTGCATGACTTAATCTACCTTCTGATAATAAAACACTTAAAGCATGGCTCAGTTCATGCTGCCCTTTTAAGTGATTAAAACTCATCCTCGTTCTCCATTTCAGGCAGGTGATTCAAATAATTGCGGAGGCACTGCCAAACAAACCTGCCCTGGGTTTCGACTTCGGCTACAGCATCTACCATAACTACCCGTTGAGGTTCTAACCTGGCAATTTCAAGGTAGCCGCAGCGGACCCGTTCATAATAGTAATAATCGTTTCTTTCCATTCTGTCGGCTGATACGCCATCGCGCCGTTGAGCCGCTTTTTCAACTGGCAGATCGAACAAAAAGGTGAGATCAGGCGATAGACCGCAGGTTACTTTATGGTTTACGGCTTTGATCCATTCAAGGTCTAAACCACGGCCATAGCCCTGGTAGGCCAGGGTGGAGTCTGTAAAGCGATCGCAAACGACAACTTTTCCCGCGTTAAGTGCGGGAATGATTTTTTGCTCTGTTACTTCCGCCCGGGCTGCCATATAAAGCAACAGTTCGGTGTGGGCCGATAAAGAATAATCGTTTTGAAGAAGAATGTGCCTGATAGCTTCTCCTGCAGGAGTTCCCCCCGGTTCCCGGATAAATGTAAAAGGGACTTCGCATTGTTCCAGATTATTTTTTAGTATTTCGGCCTGTGTAGATTTACCACAGCCGTCAATTCCTTCCAAAGTAATTAATAACCCGATCGTACTAAACACTCCTTTATTTGAGTATAAAACCGGGGTGCCTGCTCAGCGTCCAGCAGCTGATCTGTAACAAACCGGGAGGATGAAGCGGCACCTCATACCGGCTTTTTCTCGGGAACACTCTGGAAAAAATTAATTATGCACACAAAGCAAAGCGGGCCTGCTGCGCCGGACTGTTTATCGAAACCCGGCCCTAATACCGGTAATACAGGGATAATTAGCCTGAACACCTGAACTGGCTGCAACTAGAAACTGTAATTGGGCGCTTCCTTGGTAATCTGCACGCCGTGCGGATGACTCTCCTTAAGCGAAGCTCCTGAGATGCGAATAAAGCGGGTCTTTTGCTGTAGTTCCTCAATCGTGGTTACTCCACAATACCCCATTCCAGCCCGTAAGCCGCCGGCCATCTGGTAAGCCATGTCACCAATCGTCCCCCTAAAGGGAACTCGCCCTTCGATACCTTCGGGAACCAGTTTTTGCTCATATTCCTGGAAATAACGGTCCCTTGAACCTTCTTTCATTGCTCCCAGCGAACCCATCCCCCTGTATACCTTATAACTGCGTCCCTGGAATATTTCAAATTCACCGGGGCTTTCTTCGGTTCCCGCCAGTAAACTGCCGATCATAACCGCAGATGCTCCGGCGGCAAGAGCCTTGGTAATATCCCCGGAAAACTTAATCCCGCCATCTGCAATTATGGGCACCTCGTATTGGCGGCCGGCCAGGGAAGACTCATAAATCGCTGTAATCTGGGGGACCCCGATTCCCGCTATCACCCGGGTGGTACAGATCGAGCCCGGCCCTACCCCAACCTTTACCGCATCGGACCCGGCTTTGATTAGATCTCTAACTCCTTCCGAAGTAGCCACATTGCCTCCCATAATATCAATGTCCGGATGTAAACGCTTGATCTCTTTGACTGTATCGATAACCGGCTGAGAATGCCCGTGCGCAGAATCAACTACAATCAGATCAACCCCGGCATGCACAAGCGCTTCCGCCCTGATAATCGCATCCCGCCCTACACCGACGGCAGCGGCGGCCAAAAGCCGGCCATTGGGATCTTTTGAAGCCCGGGGGTACTGGATAGTTTTTTCAATATCCTTGATCGTAATAAGACCTTTTAATTGAAACTGATCATCAACAATGGGCAGTTTTTCAATTTTATGTTTACGCAAAGTTTCCTGGGCTTCCTGCAGGGTGGTGCCTTCAGGAGCAGTAACCAGCTGCTCGCTGGTCATTACTTCACCAATTGGACGGGTATAGTCTTCCTCGAAACGCAAATCGCGGTTGGTTAAAATTCCCACCAACTTGCCGCCAACAGTGATAGGCACTCCGGAAATGCGATAGCGTTCCATTAAGGCTGCAGCATCGCTGAGGATATTATCCGGGGCCAGTTGAAAAGGGTTGGTAATAACCCCGTGTTCGGAACGCTTTACTTTATCCACTTCTTCAGCCTGCTTTTCAGCGGTCATGTTGCGATGAATAACACCGATGCCGCCCTCACGGGCGATCCCGATAGCCATCCTTGCTTCGGTTACAGTATCCATACTGGCAGATAATAACGGGAGATTAAGGTTAATCTTCCTGGTAAGCCTGGTTGTAATATCAACATCGCGCGGCTGCACTTCCGAGCGGGCCGGCACCAACAAAACATCGTCAAAAGTAAGACCTTCCCATGCAAATCGATCAGACTGCAAAGCATTCTCCTCCCGCAATTTAGCAGTGGTAATTGAAGTTATCATAACAAACCCCCTTCAGAGTGTCAACACTGTCAACCGCCTAAAAAAAGGCTAAAAGTTAGCATTTCCTGCACTTCAAAGCAGGATAAACAGCTCGCAAAAACGAAACAATTATTGTGATTGTTTAGCCGGGCTGCTTTTGGACTGGTGACGGCTCATCGCAGACAATGGTGACGACTCAGCTGCAGGCTTTTGCTTTGGTTACACTTAAACACTCGCTATCCATGGCTCAGGCCTCCATGCCAGAACCTTTGCTTCAATGAGCATAGCAACCGCTTTGCCTGCAATGTCTTCAGTCCAAAAGCAGGACGGCTGAACAGTAATTAATAATTGATGAAAAAGGGAGGATGATTTGAAATATGCCATATCTAGAAATTGATCGATACCGCAGCTATTATGCCGGAGACCTTTCCAAAGGAGGAACCCCGATAGTATTTTGCCACGGCTCGGGAGGAGGGCATCATCACTGGATTTACCAGTTAAAAAAGCTGCCCGAGACAATAAATCCAATCGCCGTTGATTTACCGGGCCACGGCCGTTCGGAGGGCTCTCCGGAAAACAATATCGGCAACTACCGTGACTGGCTGCATAAATTCAGCAAAGCGGCAGGACTGGAGAAATTTGTGGTCGCCGGCCACTCCATGGGTGGAGCAATAGCCATGGCTTATGCCCTTAAATACCCGGAGCAAACCATTGGCCTGATACTGGTGGGCAGCGGCGCCAAGTTAAGGGTGTTACCCGCTTTTTTAGAAGAGCTTCGGCAGGGCAGTGTTCCTACCGATCTGCCTGATTACCTGTATTCTTCGGGCTCTGCGGATGAATTAATTAAACGGGGCCGGGAAGAAGTGGAAAATACCGACCCTTCCATCTATTTGGCTGATTTAAGCGCCTGCGATCATTTTGATATAAGAGAAGAACTGCC
>PUKR01000030.1 GCA_003552365.1 Syntrophomonadaceae bacterium | reverse complement strand
TTTCTGCCTGAGGCGGCACATCAGCATTTCCGGGAAGCTCAATGCCGTTCAAAGGGGGACTTGCCACTGCCGTTACGGAAAATACCAGTAAGGCTACTACTGTTGCTGCCACAATTATTATGCGCTTAAACATTTTTTCCTCCTCCCCTTACTGATGTAATAAAATCGATTAATTAATTACCCGTAAATGTACACTAATATTTTACCAATATCTAACATCCTATGTCAACAGCTGAAATTAGCATCCGTTTCAAAACAGGTCCGGCTTGACCTGGTTAAATTGAACCAACCAGCTGAAATGTTGCTTAAATGATTTCAAAAAATATTTCAACAAGCCCCGGGTCAAATTGAACTCCGGCACAGTTCTTAAGCTCTTCCAGGGCTTCAGCCCTGGTTTTAGCTTTACGGTAAGGACGATCGTTGGTCATGGCATCATAGGCATCAACAATGGAGAGGATACGGCACTCAAGGGGGATTTCTTCACCTTTCAAGCCAAGAGGATACCCTTTACCGTTCCATTTTTCATGGTGACGCAAAATCAAATCTGCTATATGGATCAGATCGGGAGAAGCCTGGGCAATACGGTATCCCTTTTCAGGATGCTGTCTCATTATTTCCCATTCTTCATCTGTAAGGTCTCCCTTTTTAAATAATATATGATCAGGAATACCCACTTTGCCTAAATCATGAACCTGGGCAAATACAGAGAGGGCGTTAAGGCGGTTTTGCTCCAACCCTACCTTCTCTCCCATTTTAAGGCACAATTCCTGGAGGCGATCCGCATGACCGTTGGTAATATAATCGCGTTCGGCCAGAGCTGCAAGCAGGGCTTTAACTACCTGGTCAGAAGTACTTTCGCTGCGTTTTTCTTTATCGAGCAGCATATTGTTGGCTGCGTTTTTATATACTTCCTCCAAGGTTTGTGATTGATTATAGCTTAAAGCATATCCCAAAGATATATGGATGGGGAAGTTATCGTTATTTCGGTTGTATTGATCAACTCCTTCCTTAATCACAGACGTGAGTTTTCTACCATCCAGATCAGCCGCACGGGGCATAACAGCAACGAACTCATCGCCGCCAACCCTGGCTAAAATATCACCTTTGCGCAGGGGTTTTTGCAACAGTTCAGCACAAACCTTAAGCACTCGATCTCCCTCTTTTTGTCCCATGGTATTGTTGATCAATTTAAGGCCGTCCAGGTCGGCTGAAAGGAGCATAACCGGATATTCCCTGGCTCCTTCAAGCCGTTTAAGTTCATTTTCAAAATAAGTGCGATTATAAAGGCCGGTTAACTGATCATGAATACTCAAAAATTTTAACTGTTCCTGGTAACGCTCTCGCTCTTTGCGGATCTCGGCATCCCTCAGTTCTCGGGCTACTGCAGGAGCTAGCCGGATCAAATTATCTTTCATGATATAATCATGAGCTCCGGCTTTCATTGCTTCCACAGCCACATCTTCCCCGATAGTTCCTGAAACAATAATGAACGGTAAATCACGACCACTTTCTTTTAGAACTTCCAGGGCTTCGGGTGCACTAAATTTAGGCATGGCGTGATCGGATATGATTAACTCCCAGCGCTCATCACTCAGCGCCTCCAAAAGCTGTTCCCTGGTTTCCACGCGGGTATAAACCGGTTCATATCCACCTTTTTTTAAAGCTCTAAGCAGCAAGAGCATGTCGTCGTCAGAATCTTCTACTATTATTACCCTGAGCAGAGGCATTAAATATCCTCCTGTGAATTCCTTGAAAATAAGCTTATACAGGTGCCAGGCTCATCAACCACCCAATCAAATAATCAAGGATTTAAATTGCATTAAGCCACCTGCAATATTACATTAATTTCATGGTAAAGCCAATAGCAAACCTTGGAAAGAAAGAAGTTTTTTTGATCAGTCATAGGAGGCGGAAAAATAATTATTCCGCCTCCCGGGGTTAAAGGTTAATTGTCTATAAGTTCGCGGCCTGTCCGCGATATTTCATCAAGGGCAAATTGCTCATCAGTGCTTAATATATGTTCGATATCTAAAATAATAATCATCCTGTCATCGATTTTGCCAACGCCCTTAATCAAATCTGTTCGTCCGCCGGCAACCTGGTCGGGTGCTTCTTGAATCTGCTCATTTGGCAGACGGGCAACTTCACTTACTGCATCGACAATCAATCCAAACATTTTATCGTCCATTTCAGCAATGATGATCCGGTTGGCGTCTGTCCGTTCTCCTTCTGCAAGACCAAATCTTTTACGCAGGTCTATTACGGGTATAACTTCCCCGCGCATATTGATTACTCCTTCAACAAAATTAATGGAGCTGGGCAGGGGAGTAACTTTGAGCATTTTAACAACTTCGCGCACGTTGTTTATATCGCAGGCAAACTCTTCCTCATTCATCATAAAAACAACCAGTTGAGTTTCCCCTTCTTTAGTATTATCCGCCATTTATGAATACCTCCTTATCCTTTATTGGCAAACCGCATAGCCCGGCATTCAGCAACCCGGCAGGAAGGCGGGTTTATTCACCCCCCCCTTCCCGCTTAAAATAAAACCTGCTTGTTTTATTCTATCACTGGTACTTAAATTTGTTTAGCTCCTGGGACAGCTTTTCAGATGAAGCCCTTAGCTCTTCTGCAGTGGCAGCCATTTCCTCCATGGTAGAAGATTGTTCTTCGATGGAAGCCGCCATTTCTTCACTTCCGGAACTTAATTCTTCAGCTGCCGAAGCAGTTTCTTCAACTTGCTTTGAAATACCTTTAACAGCATCAAGAATTTCATTAAAGGTGGAACCGGTCTTCGAGACTACTTCGGTTCCTGATTCCACGTCTTTAACCCCTTCGGTCATGCTTTCCAGGGCTTTCTTGCTTTCTTCCTGGGTTGAGTTGATCAAATCCCCGATTTCCTTGGCGGCATCGGCGGACTGTTCAGCGAGCTTGCGTACTTCTTCAGCAACCACGGCAAACCCGCGGCCCTGCTCACCGGCACGGGCAGCCTCAATCGCAGCATTGAGGGCAAGCAGGTTGGTTTGGTCGGCTATATCGGTGATCACTCCCAAAATCTTGCCGATGTCGTTGGAGCGCTGATCAACCTCGGTAATCACTTCCTGCAGTTCGCTTACCCGGTTATTGATCACCTGCATCTGGTTAACCGCTTCTTCGATAGCCTGGTTACCATCTTCTGCCTGCTCAATGATCCTGGAATTGGCTTCAGCCATGTTCTGAGAATTGCTGCTTAAATTCTGGGCATTGCTGGCAAATTCGTTGGTAGAAGCAGAAACTTCCTCCAAAGAAGAGCTCATCTCTTCTGAGGCCGAAGACACCGATTCACTTCCGCTGTTTACGCCCTGGGCCACTTCCACGGCCTGGCCGATCAGGCTGCGCAGGTTTTCACTCATGCTGTTGAAGGCCTGGCCCAGCTGGCCGATCTCATCCTTCCGGTTAATTTTGGTTTCTACCGTAAAATCGCCTTCGGCAATTTTACCGGCTATTTCAGATACTTCCTGCACCGGTTTGGCAATACTGTTTGCGATAAATATTCCCAGCACAACCACACCGGCGATACTGATTCCAATAATAGAAAGCATTAACGTGCGCATCTGGTTTACCCCGGCGAAAGCCTCATCGGAATCTATTTCTACTATAAGACCAACCGGTTGATCGCCGAGCGTGGTCACCTGGAGGGCACCCAAAACCATATTACCGAGGTAGTCGGGATATTCATCGTAATCATGGTAATCCATGCTTCCCTCCCGGATAGGCCCGGAAAGCATTTCCACCGCCTCAGTGTTGATGCTTTCCTGCAGGACTGCCCCTTCCTGGTAATCGCCTAAAAGGGTGTTTGTGTGCAACAGTCCGCTGGCATCGATCAGGTAAGCATCGGCGGTTTCACCCAGTTCATGTAGCCCTTCATGGATAAAGTCTGCTATGTATTGGTCCTGGAATAAAATGTTAATTGTGCCTGCTAAGTCTCCGCTCATGCCTTCACTGTAAATCGGGGTGCTTAAAACAATACAGTTTTCATTGATCACATCGGAATAGAAAAGCTCAGACCAGGTAGGATTACCTTCCAGCGCTCCCTGGACGTAATCCCGGCCAGAAATATCGGCTCCTTCAACCTGGTCGATAGAATCATAAACGACCAGGCCCTCTGTATCGGTAATGAATACTTGATCAAACTCGTATTCTTCGGCAAATAAAGGAATTAAATAATCAAGGTGTTCTTTACGCTCTTCCCAGTCCTCGCCAACTTCAATTGTTATTTCTTCTCCATCTTCTCCTTCAACCACAATTTCTTCATCCTGGCCGTAATATATGTTCATGCTTTCATAAACATCCCTGGTGTTGGCTATCACCCTGCCGTCGGCAATTCTTTCATCAAAGAAATCTTGCACCTGCTCGTCGGTCAAACCGCCGTACATACTCAGGCCGGCAAAAACTTCATCTTCAATATTTTGTGAGGCAATATTATTGCTTAGCAAACCAACTACCGCAACCGGGATTATGCCTACCAAGAGGAAAAAAAGAATTAGCTTCACCCTTAAATTCATGTCTTAAATACCTCCTTAACTTTTTAATTGAGTTTTTTGTAACTCTTCAGCCTGTTTTATGTAAGCCCCGGCAGTCCTGCAATGAAAACTCAGGGGAACAGAATTTTCATTGCAGGCATTTTAATTTATAGCCTTATTATGGCTGAACAGAAACAAAGTTTTTCATCATGTGTCAAAATGGCCAAATGGAAATATTTAACCTGTCCATACCTTTCCAGCATACTATCCTGTACTTAATATTTCTTAAACCACCATCCTTAACTTACTTTTTTAAAAACCCCGATTTCCGCTCTAATTCCCGGCTAATAATTGTTTCCAACCTGCCGGCAAAATTTTCCTTGGAAACAAATTCATTGATAAGTTCCGCTTCAGGTAAATCAGCACAACCGAGATGATCCCGAAAAAGAGTCAACACGATAATTCTTACCTCCGGAATCAGGCGTTTTATATTTCTTAGTTCATATATAAAACTACCTTTTTCCAAAAGAAATGAACTGTCAACAAGGATGAAGTCAGGCTGCAGCCTGCCGGCAGCAAATAAGGCCTCATCAATGCCTGATACAGTATCAACTCTTTCAACCAGATTGTTTGCTTGTAAATACAATTGCGCTGATTCCCGGAAATTTTTGTTTGAATCTACCACTAATAGCGTGAAATAACCGTTTTGTTCCATAAATAATCCACCTGGAATTATATTTTTTACTTTAATAAATAATATTTCCTCAAGCTAAAAAATTCTATGGGGAACCTCCCCATAAACCGCTTAACATGTCCCCATTTTTTTTATAAAAACTCCCCAAATTAAGCTATATCCCATATAATGACAATATTAGTCAATATATTGCAGCTTAAAGCCGTTTGGATTTAGAGTATGGAGCAGAAATTGAAAGAACATTATTTCTACCTTAGATTATTTTGAATACAAAACATGAGGTGGTAGTTATTGGCCGGTTAAACCCATTTTTTTTGCTATCCGGACAATTTCTTCATCGTTAGTAAGATCTAACTTGTCTTTAAGATTTTC
>PUKR01000121.1 GCA_003552365.1 Syntrophomonadaceae bacterium | reverse complement strand
TTGACTGCAAGGTTTTTTCAGAAAGCCTTCCCCTGACTGAAGTTTCTTACCGTTTACTTTCCACCCTGCGCTTTTTTCCAGTCTTCAAGGAATTTATCGATCCCCCCGTCGGTCAGGGGATGTTTGAACATTTGCTGCAAAACCTTGAAGGGAACGGTAGCGATGTGGGCGCCGGCTAAAGCCACGGCCGGAACATGTTCGGGGTGGCGGATGCTGGCTGCGATCACCTCTGTATCCAGTTCGTGCAGGTCGATCATGTCGACAATATCTTTTACCAGGGCTACCCCGGTTTGGCCGATATCATCAAGGCGACCGAGAAAGGGGCTGACGTATGCCGCGCCGGCCCGGGCGGCCAGCAGGGCCTGGTTGACCGAGAATACCAAAGTGACATTAACCCTGATCCCCTCAGCGGCGAGAGTTTTGACTGCCCGCAAGCCCTCGGGCATGACCGGTATTTTAATGATCACGTTTTGATGTACTTTTGCCAGCTCACGGGCTTCCTTGATCATTCCTTCATAATCCATCGAAATAACTTCGGCGCTGATTGGCCCGTCGACAAGGTCGCAAATGGTGGGAAGGATTTTGCCGAAATCTTCATTTTCCTTGGCTGCCAGTGAAGGGTTGGTGGTTACCCCGCAGATCACTCCCCAGTCAGCCGCCTGCCTTATTTCTTCCACGTTGGCAGTGTCCAGGTACAATTGCATAGTTAAACCCTCCGATCAGTATTATTCTTGCCATTAACCCTGCTGCAAGCCTCTGCAATGTTACTTTTTAACCCGGCTTTCTAGTTCATGTTTGCCAGGTGTTTTGCAGGTCGGGTGCAAGGCAACTTTTTATTCGCTTTTTAAATACTTCTACTTTTAACATCCTTTCCCTGCCTCAGATCAATTTGACCCGGTTCTTTTGCCTGATTTGCCAATACCTATGGGTGCTGATAAAATAAATTGAAAGGAAGGTGAATGATGATAAACGAACTTGAAAAGTTGCAAAAAGAGTACCCGGCAAAATTTGCCCCCATGGATGATATCTTCTGTAAAATTCGTCCCGGGGACCGTATTTTCATTTCTACCGGATGCGGCGAACCGCAGTATTTGGTGCAAAAACTGGTTGAATATGTCAAGACAAACCCGAAGGCTTTTTTCGATACCGAAATTCTACATGTTTGGACCCTGGGAGTAGCCCCTTACAGCGATGAAAAACTGCAGGAGAACTTCCGCTCGAACTCGTTTTTTATCAGCCACCATACCCGGGAAGCGGTTAATGAGGGCCAGGCGGACTATACCCCGATCTTCCTTTCCGAAGTGCCCGCCCTTTTCCGCCGCCGCCAGATTTCAGTGGACGTGGCCCTGGTCCAGGTTTCCCAGCCGGATAGCCATGGCTACTGCAGCCTGGGAATCAGCCTGGATATTACCAGGGCAGCCGTAGAAAATGCCGACTTGGTGATCGGTCAGATCAATCCCCGCATGCCCCGGGTGCATGGTGATTCCTTTATCCATTTGTCTGAATTTGATCACCTTCTTTTCCAAGAAGAAGAAATCCTGGAATACCGGTCCCCGGAGGTGGACCAGGAAGTTTTAGATAAAATTGGCTATTACGTGGCCCGGATTGTTGAAGACGGCGATACAATCCAGGTGGGCTACGGCAGCGTGCCGGACAGGATTTTGCCCTGTTTAAAAGACAAGCGCCACCTGGGGATTCATACCGAGCTTTTAAGCGACGGAATGATTGACCTGGTGAAAGAAGGCGTTGTCGATAATAGTATGAAAGAAAAAAATCGGGGTAAAATCGTGGCCGCTTTTTGCATGGGATCCCGTAAAGCCTATGATTTTATTGACGACAACCCTGCAGTTGCGTTCAAAGAGATTGATTATACTAACAGCCCGCTGGTTATTGCCCAGCACGAGCATATGACCGCGATCAACAGTGCCCTGGAAATCGATCTAAGCGGCCAGGCTTCTGCCGAATCGATCGGCAGTAAACTATACAGCGGGATTGGCGGGCAGGCCAACTTTATGCGCGGATCGGTGCTTGCTACCTACGGGAAAAATATTTTGGCCATGCAGTCTACTACCCGCAACGATGAAGCTTCGAGGATTGTTCCCGCCTTGAAGGAAGGTGCCGGTGCCACCCTCACCCGGGGGGATCTTTATTATGTGGTTACCGAGTACGGAATTGCTTTTCTGCACGGTAAAAACATCAGGGAAAGGGCCATGGCTTTAATTGCTATCGCCCATCCCAGGTTTCGTCCCTGGTTGATCGAAGAGGCTAAAAAAAGGAAACTGATTTACCCCGATCAAACATTCTATGCCGGAGAAAAAGGGCAGTACCCCGAGCACCTGGAAACTTATCGCACAACCAAGCAGAACCTCAGGATTTTAATTCGCCCGGTAAAAATAAGCGATGAACCGCTGATCAAAGATTTCTATTATACGCTGTCCGACAAAAGCCTTTACCGGCGTTTTATGTCGCTCCGGCGCCAGATGCCCCGCCAGGAACTGCAGAAACATTTTGTGGTGATTGATTACACTAAAGAAATGGTTTTGTTGGCGGTTAGAAGCTACCTCGGCCAGGAAATTGTGATCGGCATGGCCCAGTATTGTATTCATGAAGATACCCTGTCCGCGGAAGTTTCGATAGTTGTCCGTGATGACTTTCAGAGCAAGGGAATCGGTTTCGAGCTGTTTTCCTACCTGGTTACCGTGGCCAAAAACGAGGGCCTGCATACCTTTACCGCCGATATTTTACCCGATAACACGGCAGTATTTCGCTTAATGGAAAAACTTGGCCTTGAATATGAACGCAAGTGGGACAGCGGGATGGTCCACATTGTTATTTATTTAAAGTAAGCAAACGAGGACCTGTTCAGCTTTAACTGTGGTGCAGTTTTATTTACCGCCGTTGCCCGTGATGGGCCGGCAACAGGCTATAATAAAGCACAGCCTCATGAGATACGCTAACAATAACCTTGTTAAATACGACAACCATAGCATTAATTTTATGCAACCGGTTTAAATCGCTGAAGTAGAGTAAGGATAAACCAGGGAAGGTGTATAATGGCTTTTGAAATAAAGGAAGAAACTATCGAATCATTTTTGAATTACTATGACGGCCCGGGCCGGTCTTTGGACTGGCCCTCCGTTTTTACCCTTCCCGCCTGGCTGCGGGCCTGGTGGGAATCATTCGGAGAAGGATGGGAGCTTTGCCTGCAGTCTGTATGGCAGGATCAGGATTTGATCGGACTGGCCCCCCTGATGTGTGAGGGAAAGGTGGGACGTTTGATCGGCAGTATTGATCTCTGTGACTACCTTGATTTTGTGGTCCTGCCCCAAAAGGATACTAATTTTTTCCAGGCCCTGCTGCCGGCCCTGAGGGCAAGGGGCATAGAAAAACTTGAACTTGAAGCCCAGCACCCGGCTGCTTATATTTTCAACGGGCTTTTTGCTTTCGATGCTGAAGGAAGATTCCCGGTGCAGCTTAATTTTTCCCGCCAGGACCTCTCTTTTGAACTGCCCCTGCCTGAAAGCTGGGAAGGTTATTTAACCATGCTCAAAAAAAAGCAGCGCCATGAAGTCAGGCGCAAACTGCGCCGCCTGGAAAATGAAAGTAACAGTTACCGTTACCGGGTTATTGATAAACGGCAGGAAGTCAAGGAATTTTTACCCCGGTTTATCAACCTGTTTGGAAGAAATCCCGAAAAGGCTAACTTCTTGACCGAAGAGAGGGAACAGTTTTTTTATCGACTGCTGGATGCTAACTCTCACCTGGACCTTGCCCGTTTCGGCTTGCTTGAAATTGACGGGGCAATTGCCGCCGCCGTGCTTTATTTTGATTACCGGCAGCGGGTTTACCTCTATAACAGCGGCTATGTGCCCGATTACGGACACCTGAGCGCCGGATTGCTCTCGAAAGTGCTGTGTTTAAAGCACAGCATTGAAAACGGGGTTGCTGTTTTTGATTTTCTTAAAGGGGCGGAAGTTTACAAAAGCCGCCTGGGGGCTAAAGCGGTGCCGGTTTATAAAGTAACCCTGGATTTCCTGTAAAACTGGCCGGCGGTAGCGGTTTTGACAGGACCTTTAGGGACTAAGCCCGGTCCTGGCGGATCAAGGAAGAAAGGGGGGCAGTACCGATGCACATGGCTTTTTTAAGCGTTCACAGTTCACCTTTGGGGCGGGCCGGGGAAAAAGACACGGGGGGGATGAGCACTTACCTGCGCGGGCTTTCCAAGGCCCTCGGTGAAGCCGGCCACCGGGTTGATCTATTCACCAGGCCCAGCGGAACGGAAGGTGAAACGGTCCGCTACCTGTCACCGAATGTGCGCCTGATCTGCCCCGAAGATAGCCTCGGCCCCCTGTCCAAGGAAGAAATATATCCCCACTGCCGCACCATAGCGCAGGGCATTGCGGAATATTGCAGCCGGGACAACTCCGGCTACGATCTTATTTTCAGCCACTACTGGCTGTCGGCCGGCACCGGACAGCTGTTGAAAGAAAGCTGGAAAATCCCCCACCTGGTGATGTTTCATACCATCGGCCGGGCTAAAAATGACTGCTGTCCCGGGGAGAATGAACCCCCGCTGCGCCTAAAAAAAGAAGAAGAACTGGCCAAAGACTCTGACTTGCTGGTAGTAGCCGCTCAAAGTGAAAAAGAAAACCTGTTAAAATATTTTAACATTCCCGCGGATAAAATTGCAGTCGTCCCCTGCGGAATTAACCGCAGCCTGTTCAAGCCTTTCAATGAAAAAGAGCGGCTGGAAGCAAGAAAAAGCACCGGTTGTTTTGAAGGTGAAAAAATCCTGTTAGCCGTGGGGAGGATCGAACCGGTTAAAGGTTTTGATCTATTAATTAAGGCCGCTTCTTATATGCCGGCGGAAGACAGGTTCAGGGTATTATTTGCCGGAGAAGACCGGAAAGACAATCCCCAGGTGGCAGCTTTAAAAGCATTTGCCTTAAAATACGGGCTTGAAGGCAGGGTGGGCTTTGCCGGGGCTGTTGATCACGAAAAGATGCCCCTTTATTACAATGCCGCTTCTTTATGCCTGGTTCCTTCGTTTTATGAAAGTTTCGGGATGGTCCCCCTTGAAGCGCTTGCCTGCGGAACACCCATCGCCGCCGCGCCGGCCGGGGTAATCCCTGAAGTATTATGCGGGGTTCGAAATCAAAATATTCTCGGCTGCATGATCGAGGACAGGCGCCCGGAAACCTGGGCAGCGGCAATGAGAAAAATGATCCTGGCCCCGAAACGGATCGCTGAAGAAGATATTGATGCTGCTCTTAAACCTTTCAACTGGGAAAAAGCAGCTTCAGAATTGCTCCGGCAGGTGCGGCATAAAATAGGACTGTTTGCCCGGTAAGACAGCCTGCAGGCGATATGTTATAATAATGAACGTGAAATTTTGGCACGTTGCGCTGTTTTAAATTAGCGAAAAGGAGGCCTTTTATATGGATCTTGAGATGATTTACAGCGCCCTGGTCACTTACGGCGCCAGGGTTCTCCTTGCCCTGCTGGTTTTGCTGGTAGGTTTAAAAATAGTGGCACTGGTAGCGAAGGCCTTTTCCAGGCGGCTGGAAAC
>PUKR01000053.1 GCA_003552365.1 Syntrophomonadaceae bacterium | reverse complement strand
GTGCAGTTTCACCCGGAAAAGAGCGGACCCGCAGGCTTGCGCCTGCTCGCTAATTTTGGTAAGATTATAGCCGATCAGCGGTAAGCAAAATGATTCTGGCACAGGAGATAAAGATTATGCTGGCAAAAAGAATAATACCCTGTTTGGACGTGCGGGATGGCCGGGTGGTCAAAGGAACCCGCTTTCTTAATTTAAGGGATGCCGGTGATCCCGTAGAAATGGCCGCTTTTTATAACAGCGAAGGCGCCGACGAACTGGTTTTTCTAGATATTACCGCTTCAGTGGAAAAGCGCCAGGCAATTGTCGATGTCGTGGAAAAAACTGCCGATGCTGTTTTCATTCCTTTAACTGTAGGAGGCGGCATTGACAGCGTTGAATTCATGCAAAAGCTTTTAAATGCGGGAGCAGATAAAATTTCACTGAATACTGCCGCTTTAAAATACCCGGGATTAATCCGGGAAGGAGCCGAACAGTTTGGCAGTCAATGTATTGTAGTAGCTATTGATGCCAAGCGATCCACACAAAAGAATAAGTCAGATGAAAACAT
This sequence comes from Syntrophomonadaceae bacterium, assembly GCA_003552365.1. GTDB lineage: Bacteria > Bacillota > Dethiobacteria > DTU022 > DTU022 > B1SED10-74M. The sequence goes on along the minus strand of PUKR01000053.1, from coordinate 5,068 downwards.
GCAATGGGAAGTTTACAGCCACGGGGGAAGAAAAACAACCGGGCGCAGTGTGATTGAATGGGCAATTGAAGCGGAAAAGCTGGGAGCCGGTGAAATACTGCTCACTTCTATGGATGCAGACGGCACCCTCGAAGGCTATGATAATGAGCTGCTCTCCAAAGTGGTGGATGCTGTAGAAGTCCCCGTAATTGCTTCCGGGGGCGCGGGCAACTTAGATCACCTCTACGAAGCTCTGACCAGCGGAAAAGCCCACGCTGTCCTGGCGGCTTCCATCTTACACTACGGGACATACAGTATAAAAGAAATTAAAGATTACCTGTCTTCAAAGGGTTTACCGGTGAGGCCGGTAAGCAGTTAAGTTGATAATTTTATTAATCGGTTAGGGGGAGTATTTGATGAAAGAGCAAGGGACTTTTCGAGTTAAGAAAGGAATGGCCCAAATGCAAAAAGGCGGGGTGATTATGGATGTCACCACCGTTGAACAGGCAAAAATTGCCGAAGATGCCGGAGCTGTAGCGGTGATGGCCCTGGAACGTGTTCCGGCAGATATCAGGGCTGCTGGAGGGGTGGCCCGGATGGCCGATCCGGTTATGATAAAACAAATCATGGAAGCAGTAACTATTCCAGTTATGGCCAAGGTCAGAATTGGCCACATTGCTGAAGCCCAGGTTATGGAAGAACTAGGCGTCGACTATATAGATGAAAGCGAAGTGTTAACCCCGGCTGATGAACAGTATCATATAAATAAACACCTTTTTAAAGTTCCTTTTGTCTGCGGCGCCAGGGATCTCGGTGAAGCCCTTCGTCGCATCTCCGAGGGAGCGGCCATGATCCGGACCAAGGGCGAGCCGGGCACCGGGAATGTGGTTGAAGCAGTTCGCCATATGCGCAAAGTTATGGATCAAATTCGCCAGGTTGTTGGCAAAGCAGATGACGAACTGGTGGTTATGGCCAAGGAAATGGGCGTATCGGTTGAAATGCTCGAGGAAGTACGAAAAGAAGGGCGCCTGCCTGTAGTTAATTTTGCGGCGGGCGGGGTTGCCTCACCTGCCGATGCCGCTCTCATGATGCAGCTCGGTTCCGATGGCATTTTTGTCGGATCGGGCATCTTTAAAGCAGATAACCCGCAAAAAGTAGCCGAAGCAATTGTCAAAGCAACCATGCATTACAATGATCCAAAACTGCTTACCGAAGTATCAAAAGGTTTGGGGCAGGCGATGCCGGGCCTGGAAATGGCCACTTTAACAGATTCCGATCGCATGCAGGAACGGGGAATTTAACAGGAGTAACCGTAAATAATGAAAATTGGGGTCCTTTCAGTACAGGGAGCTGTTTCAGAACACCTGAAAATGCTCAGGTTGTGCGGTATAGAAGCGCTGCCGGTTAGAGAGCAAAATAGTTTATCAAAAGTAAAAGGCCTGATCATTCCCGGTGGGGAAAGCACTACCATCGGTAAATTGATCGAGGAAGCCGGGTTAGCAAGAACAATAAAAGAGAGAACCAGAAACGGCAGCCTGGCCGTTTTTGGGACCTGTGCTGGCATGGTTCTAATGGCCGGTGAGGTTTCGGACGGCCTTGAAAACCAGCCCAGGCTTGAGCTGATGAATATCAAGGTGAAAAGGAATGCTTTTGGACGCCAGCGGGAAAGCTTTGAGACCAATCTCGAGTTCAATGCTTTCAAAAAACCCCTGCCCGGTGTGTTCATCCGCTCACCAATTATTGAAGAAGCGGGTGAAGAAGTGGATATTTTAGCAAGTTTGCCTGAAGGGGCGGTAGCCGCCCGCCAGGGCAGCATGCTAACCACCGCTTTTCATCCCGAATTAACTGATGATTTAAGGGTGCATCAATACTTCATTGCCATCTGCAAGGAACTTTAATTAAAATGGTCCGGATTGACCACCTTATTACGCTTGGAAGAGCTTGCTAAAGCCGTATATGCGCTTTTTATATCCCGCTCTATTCCCACTCAATCGTGCCCGGGGGCTTTGAAGTAATATCGTAAACTACCCTGGCCACATCCGGAATTTCTCCGGTAATGCGCGCTGATATCTTTTCCAGTAGTTCATGGGGCAGCCTGGCCCAGTCGGCAGTCATGGCATCCTCGGAAACCACCGCCCTTAAGGCGATAACCGGTCCATAATGGCGGCCGTCGCCTTTCACTCCCACCACCTGAACATCGGTTAATACTGCAAAAAACTGCCACAGCTCATCTTTATAACCGGCTTTTTCAACTTCATTTCTAAAAATAGCATCGGCCTTCTGCAACAGGTCGAGCTTACCGGCTGATATCGCACCAATAATTCTTACCGCCAAACCCGGACCCGGGAAGGGTTGCCTTTTAAGGATGGCATCCGGTAAATTAAGCTCTTTTCCGACTAAACGGACTTCATCTTTAAACAACTCCCGTAAAGGCTCGATCAACTCAAAGCCCAACTCTTCGGGCAAACCGCCGACATTGTGGTGTGATTTGATCACCGCAGAACCGTAAGCTGAACCGCTCTCGATCACATCCGGATAAATGGTGCCCTGGGCCAGGTAGGCAATATCGCCCATGGAGAGGGCTTTTTCTTTGAAGACATTGATGAATTCATTGCCGATGATCCGTCTTTTTTCCTCCGGATCGGTTACCCCTTCGAGCCGCTTTAAAAATTTTTCTCTGGCATCAATATGAATAAATTGTCCCTGCAGGCCCTCTTTAAAAAGCCTGGCAACTTCTTTAGCTTCATCAAGGCGAAGGAGCCCGTGGTCGACAAATATAAATACTGCCCTGCTACCCAGGGCCTTATCAAGCAGGAAGGCCACCACGGAAGAATCGACCCCGCCGCTTAAAGCACACACAACTCTTTCATTTTCCCCTACCACCCGGCGAATCCTGGCCACAGCATCATCTATAAAGCTGCGGGGGGTCCAGCTATGGCTGCACTGGCATACTTTATATAGAAAATTCTTCAGAACATCTTCACCACAGGGGGAATGAACTACTTCCGGGTGGAACTGAAGCCCGTAAATATTTTTTTGGCGGTTGCCTGTAGCGGCCACAGTGCCATTTTCAGTCCAGGCGAGCACTTCAAAGTCAGGAGGGGGGTTGAGGACTTCATCCTGGTGGCTCATCCAACCGTAACAAACCGCTTCATCATTAATTGAAATTCCCCGGAAAAGAGGCTCGGGCTGCTCAATCGTAAAAGAAGTTCTGCCAAATTCAGAGCGGCTTCCTTTTTTCACTTCACCGCCCAGGTCAATATTTAAAAGGTGCATCCCGTAACAGATCCCCAGAACAGGCACCCCCCCTTCATACACTGCCGGGTCGCATTTAGGCGCATCTTCCTGGTAAACGCTGGCCGGGCTGCCTGACAAAATAATGCCGGCAGGGTTATGCCCCTGGATCACCTCCCAGGGAGTATTGTAAGGGAGGACCTCACAGTAAACTCCCGCTTCGCGCACTCTGCGGGCAATCAACATACTGTACTGCCCGCCGAAATCAAGTAAAACTACCTTTTCACTTAAACTGCCTTTACCATTTTCCAGAAAATGCTCCATGTTCAGCTCACCATCCCCCTTATTTCTACAAGTTTTGGATAATTGCCAGTAAAGCAGGCATCACATAAGTTATTTTTATTTTCCCCCAGGGCGTCATATAAATGATTAAGGCCGGCGAAAGTGATTGAATCAACTTTTATAGCCGAAGCCAGCTGTTCAATTTCCCGGTTTGTGCTGGCAAGATCTTCCGCCAGGGGGATATCAATTCCATAATAGCAGGGGTACCGGTAAGGCGGCGAAGCAATCAACAGGTGGATTTCTTCTGCACCGGCTTCCCGCAAAAGGCCGGAAAGCAAGCGGGCTGTTGTGCCACGAACCAGTGAATCATCGACCACTGCCACTTTCTTGCCTTTAACCAGAGTTTTAATCGGGTTAAATTTTAAGCGCACCGCCTGCTCCCTTTCGCCCCGGCTCGGCCCGATAAAAGTCCTGCCCAGGTAAGGGTTGCGGTGCACGGCCCAGTCCAGGCGCAACTTTAAGCTTTCCGCCAGGCCAATTGCCGCTGTAACCCCTGAATCGGGAGAAGGAATGATTAAATCGAGTTTATGTGAAATGTTGCCAGCCATCAATGAACCCACTTTCTTACGAACCTCGTAGACGCTTTTACCGTCAAGCACACTATCTGGCCTTGAAAAATAGACATACTCAAAAATACAAAGCGATAGCCCGGTTTTCTCCCGGTCCTCTCTTCCCCCGGAGCAAACATTGAGCGAGGTAAGCCCGTCCGGAGAAACAACTATAATTTCACCGGGCTCAAGGTCCCTGATGAAATTGGCCCCCACAGCATCAAGCGCCGCAGTTTCAGAAGCAAAGATATAAGCACCGTTTAACCGGCCCATAACTAAAGGCCTGAAACCGTTTGGATCCCGGAATGCAGCCATCTGCGTATCGTCCAGGACCACCGCGGCATAGGCGCCCTCAACAATGCCCATGGTGGCTTGCACGGCCTTGAGCAGCCCCTGTCGTTTAAAACGGGACAGGTAACTTAACATTATTTCAGTATCGGAAGTGCTATGGAAAATATGACCCTCTCCAAGCAGCCGATCATAAAGGCGCCTGGTATTAGTCAGGTTGCCATTATGGGCCAGTGCCAGTCCGCTTTGATCCACTGAGCGGGCTAATAAAGGCTGGGCATTGGCAAGATAACTTGCCCCGGTGGTTGAATAACGAACATGGCCGAGCACTGTATCCGATTTGATTGCCTGAAGCATATCATTGGAAAAAGTATGTTCGACCAGGCCCATACCCTTGATATGGGCAATTCCTTTTTCGTCATAGAATGCCATTCCGGCGCTTTCCTGGCCGCGGTGCTGCAAGGCCATCAACCCGAGGTAGGTTGCCAGGGCGGCATTATCTGTACCCCGGTAGTTATAAACGGCAAATATCCCGCATTTTTCCCGCGGAGAAAAAGACCTGCTTGAATAAACGGGTTCTAAATCATTTCTGCTTTCCATAAAATTAAAATTCAACATAACTTTGCAAATCTCCTTTAATCAGCATCGCTACGTTTTGTTTGGTACAACTAATAATG
>PUKR01000200.1 GCA_003552365.1 Syntrophomonadaceae bacterium | reverse complement strand
GTAAAAACCCATAGCCGTACCCTGGCGATCCTGGGGTGCCGACCCGGAAAAAAGGCTTAAGGCGGCCGGGCTGAATGAAGTGTGGCCGAGACTGTGCAAAATAACAATAACCGCAAACCAGAACAGGCTTTCCGCTAAAGAAAAGCCGACCATGGCCCCTGCGGTCACCAGCAACCCGGAAATCATCATAACCTTGTTTCCCCATAAATCAGCCAGCTTTCCCATCGGAACGCTAAAAATCATGGCGGCAATTCCCCTGGCTGAAACCAGGATGCCTACCAGGGCTACCGATTCTCCCAACCGTTCGGTGATCAGCAGCGGTAAAAAGGCAATCAGAATACCCCAGGCCAAAAATTGAAAAACAGTGACCAGGCACTGCAAACAAAGAGGTTTAAACTGGTTATTAAATTTTAGACTTTTACTTTCTTGCTTATTTTCCCTTGGCATACTTGCTTTTTTAATGCCAAAAAGAACGAGCCCCGCGCCTATAAAAGAAATCGAAGCCGATATGATAAAAACCGAGGGATAACCCCATGCATCAGCAATAAAACCGCTGGGGAAAGCCCCTAACGACTGGGATGCGGATAAAATGGCGGTAACAATGGCAAGCCGGGCCGCCTTTTTCCCCGCGGGGGCTTCAGCGGCCAAAATGCCCCGGCAGGGGCCAAAAATAGCAGAACGGAAAAGCCCCCAAAAGAAAAAGATGATAAAAAGATATATAGCTTCATTAACAGGGATAAAAGATAGGACAAAAAAACCGCAAACGAGAGTGCCCATACTCAGGGGAATCCTGGGGCCAATCCTGTCTGCGACCCAGCCCCAGTATCCTTCCCCAATGGCCATGGCCACCATTGAAGTGGAGATCATTAAACCGATCATTTCCGGGGAAATATTTATAGCAGCCAGGTAAACTGGCATTACCGGCTGCAGAAGGCTCATTGCCACAGCAGCCAGTCCAAAAACAGTTACTACAACCCAGTGTTTATTCCCTGTCAAACCTTCACATCCTCGTCTATTGCTCACTTATAACTGCTTTAACTAAAATTCCTTCTTTGCCAGGTTTTTTATGATCCCGGGCTGCAAACGTATGCAGGAAAGGGACAAATTGCCTGCCCAAACTTCTTGTTTTGCCGGGGTACTCTTTAGCACAATAACAAAGTTAATTGTAGGGGTTCAACCCTTTGGCCGTCCTTGTACGCTCTCATGTTGCCGCCAGATATTTCATCGATTAACACAATTTCTCCGCTCTCTTCCAGCCGGCCAAACTCAAGCTTAATGTCGTATAGCTCAATCCCCTTCTCTGCCAGCTCTTCTTTTATAATCCCGCATATCTTTTTGGTAAGTTCTTTAATTTTCCTGCATTCTTCAAGGGATAAAAGCTTCAAGACAGCAAGCCCTTCTTCCGTAATCGGGGGATCGCCGCGCTCATCATCTTTAAGAGTAAATTCGACAAAAGCATCTAAAGGCTGCCCTTCTTCTACGTACATGCCGTAGCGGCGCACAAAACTTCCTACAGCCCGGTAACGGCAGATTACTTCTACCCCGTTTCCAAAGGTAGTAACCGGTTTAACTGTCATGGTTGCCTGCTCCAGGTCGGAGCCCACATAGTGAGTGGGTATACCGTGCTTTTCCAGGAGTTCAAAAAACTTCTTTGAGAGTTTCAGCCCGGCCATGCCGGCCCCTTCGATCGAAAGCCCAACCTGGTTGGCTCCCGGATCGAATACCCCGTCTTCACCGGTCACATCATCTTTGAATTTTAACAAACAGCTCCCATCTTCCAGGGTGTAAACATCTTTAGTTTTCCCTTTATAAATCAATTTCATCAGGCACATCCCCTTTCTTTATAATTAGAATCGCTGATAAACAAACCTAAATTATTATGGATGGAAGGTTTTATATGATTTAATTAGTCACCTCATTTAAGACAAGCCATTAATCCATATCAGCTAACCTAAGCAAAGCCTTTATATGAAAAAATGCTTCATCGATAATATTATAATTATTTACTTGATGAATAAGATTTGCCCTCACCTAATACCCGGTGCACCCGGGGCATCCAGCGGCTAACCTCAATCCCCTGGGGACAACTATCCTCACACTCACCGCATTGCGTACACTTTTCGGCATTACGGCCAAATCTCTCATACAAGCTGCGCCTTCTCTCCAGGTCACCAAAAGCATATCCATCGTTAAACATTCCCAGGTTCAAAGGAATATTTACGTTTTCCGGGCAGGGCATGCAGTAATGGCACTTGCTGCAGGGGACCAGGATCAACTCCCGAAACTTTTGATATACCTCTTCTTCCAGCAGCCTTTTTTCATAATCACTTAAGGAGTTTATTTCTGCTTTATGTGCGGCTTTCAAGTTCGCCTTTACCTGCTCCATGGTGCTCATTCCGCTTAACACCATTGAAACTTCCGGCTGATTCCACAACCACAGCAAAGCCCATTCATAGTAAGGCCTTTCCGGAACATTTTCTTGCAGCATCGCTTTAATTGGTTGGGGCGGTGCAGCCAGCTTACCGCCTTGTAAAGGTTCCATCACCGTAACAGCAATTCCTTTAGAAGCTGCGTATTTTACGCCTTTCATCCCTGCCTGGGTTTCGAGATCGAGGTAATTATACTGCAGCAAGCACATCGCCCAGGGATAGGCATCGACTACTTCTTCAAAGACAGGATAGCTGTCATGGAAAGAAAAGCCGAGCTGGCCAATCAACCCTTCTTGTTTAGCTTTTTCCGCTTTTTCCAGCAGGCTTTGCTTGCTAATCACACCCTGCCATTTTTCCCGGTTAACTGCGTGTAGCAAGTAATAATCTATATAATCGACCTGCAATCTTTCAAGCTGTTCGTGTAAGTAGCGGTCGAAATCATCTGCGCTTTCTACCTTGTGAAGGGGCGATTTAGTGCAAAGCTTAACCTTCTCCCGGTAACCGTCTTTTAAAGCTTTGCCCAGCACCACTTCACTTTCGCCCCGGTGATAAGGATACGCGGTATCAACAAAGTTTACTCCTTGTTCAATCGCGTAACGAATCATATCGACCGCTTCTTCTTCGATAATATTGGGACTCTGTAATTCCTCATCCCCGGTTGGCAACCTCATGCAGCCAAAACCCAAAACCGAAACTTTAAAATCTGAATTACCGAATTGCCGGTATTGCACACAAACCCCTCCATTAAATTAACTCGCAGCTACCTGGTTTAACCGGTAGACCGCCACTACTTATTTTATCAGCAGTTATCAAACTTGCCCACCATGATTAAAAAAAATGTAACTGCCCGGCAGACACAAAAATATAGAGAAGTTTAAGCTTCATGCATATCTTACCAGGGAACATGTCGCTAAAACAAAGTATTCACTAATATGCAGGATAAGTTATTTTATTAATATTCTGTTAGGTGAACAGGTTCTATTCCGGTGGAAAAAATTAAACTACATAGAAAAAAAGCTGACATTTAACCTTCCGCTATGCCAGTTAAAAATGCGGCTGCCCGGATTAATTGTGGGCAGCCGCTGTATATAAGTGGACAAGGGGACAGGTTTCCTTATCTCACCTACTACTGAATTTGTATTCTGATGACTTACTCCTTGATGTTTTCTATGTACTTGTTAAGTTCCTCTTCAATTTTTTCGTCCAGTGGCGGGTCCTGATGTTCTTCAATCACCGTTTTGCAGTATTCATGAGCCCGCTTCGCTGTATCGGAAAAATCAGTTGCTCCGGCATAATTTTCCCGGGCGCTGATAATGGGAACACGCATTTCCTTCATGTGCCGGAAAGTATGCTCCTGGGCAATATAATTTCCACCACTGCCTACCTGTAAAATAGCATCTACAGCCAGGGTGTCATCATCAACCGGGAAGGTTCCGGGGTAGTTCCCGGCCATTCCGAGGATCTCATCGTCTATGACAAACTTTTCATAAGACATGGTCATGTAGTTTTCAAGCAGCCCCATAGAGTGGAGCATAAAGTTAATCCCGCTCATAATTGAACTTAACACAACCATCATTGATTCATAACCGCTCTGCGCATCCGGGATCAGGGCGTCTGTTAAAGAACCGCCACCCCGGGAAGGCAGGTCGTAATAGCGGGCTAACTGGGCTATGACAGAAAACATTTTAACCGATTCAGGGCTGCCGATAGCCAAATTGCCGGTTCGCAAATCAACAATGCTTGAAGCAGATCCAAAAACAACCGGGGTTCCCGGGTTAATCAGCTGAGCGAGCACAATCCCGGACAATACTTCGGCGCATTGCTGTACCAGGGAACCGGCTAAAGTCACTGCAGAAGTGGTTCCGGTCATCGCCAGTGCGGATACCAAAACCGGTTGGTTATTCCGGGCATAAACCATCAGCGCTTCCAGCATCCGGGGGTCAAACTGCAGGGGGCTGTTGGTATTAATCAAAGATACCAGGGCCGGGTTTTCACGGACTTTATCTACACCACCAAACACAATACCGGCCATTTCCAGGCTTTCCTGGGCCTTTTTTTCCCCCATAGCGCTGCCCATCAAACATTTATCGGTATGCTTAACCGCTGCCTGGAGCATTTTTGCATGCCGCAAGTTATCCGGCACGTCATTTGGCTCGACCACTACCCCTCCAACGACATCGCAGTTCTTGCTGTTTCCGCATAGCTTGGTAAATGCAACATAATCATCATACTTTGCGCTTCTCCTCTTATCATTTTCATAATCCATTACATAAGGAGAACCGTAGCCGGGAGCGTGAACCGTATGATTGCCTCCGACAGTTACACTATTTTCCGGGTTCCTGGCATGGAGAGTAAATTCACTGGGAGCGTGACTGACCTGCTCCATGACCAGTTCGGGAGGGAAAAAGACTTTTTCGCCCTCGACTTTAGCTCCCCCTTTTTGCAGAACTTCCCTTGCTTCGGGAGAGTGAAATTCTACCCCGTTTTTTTCCAGCACAGTTAAACTGGCCTTGTGAATTTTCTCCAGGTCTTCTACCTTTAAAAAATCTATGGGATTTAAATCACGGCTGATCAAACTTTCCGCCTCCTTTCTGTACGAACCTAAAAACTCACCCGCATCTATAAGCCAGGCGATCTAACCACTGCTTTATACCAGTTTACCGGCCCGGGCAGCTTTTAAGTAGTTCATCGCATAGTCATCTTTGTTCAAGATCACTTCAGCTGCCTTGACCAGGCTCATTTTCTTCTGGTCAAGCGGGTCCACAATCGCCGAATCCATACCCCTGCCCATGGCCAAAACTATAAAAGCCTGGTTAAGCAATGCCCTGTGCGGCAAACCAAAGGAAATATTGCTCAAACCGCTGGTGATATGACAACCGGACTCAAGCCTGGCAATCCTTTCGATTGCATCAAGTGCCTGCGGACCGTATTCCCCACTGACACTCACCGGTTTGATCAGGGGATCAAGGTAAACATTAGAAAGCTTAACTCCATCTTTATCAAGCCTGTCCAGTAGTTTTTTCGCTACTTCCAGGCGATCATCTGCTGTTTCGGGCATTCCTTCATCGCTCATGCAAAGGGCAACTACCGGAATATCTGCATCTTTAAGCAGGGGAATAATTTCATCATAGCGCTCATTTTCAGCGCTGATCGAATTGATCATCGGGGTACCTTCATGAACCTTCATAGCTTCATTTAAAGCCTTAGGGCT
>PUKR01000188.1 GCA_003552365.1 Syntrophomonadaceae bacterium | reverse complement strand
GGAGGGGGATCATGGATAAGGGTAAGCTTGAGTTTTTTGCCCGGTTAATTAAAACTTCTCATAACATTGTTGTCTTTACCGGGGCAGGGGTGAGCACCGAATCGGGAGTGCCGGATTTTCGCAGCCCGGGAGGGATCTGGGACCGTTTTGACCCACAAGAAATGACCTTTCAAAAATTTGTTTCTTCACCTGAAAGCCGGCGCAAGTACTGGGAGCTATTTCGGATTTGCTGGAAAGAATTCCGGGGGATTGAACCAAACCCCGCTCACCTGGCTATTGCAGAACTGGAAAAGCAGGAAAAATTGAGCGCAGTAGTGACCCAGAACGTGGAAGAACTTCACCAAAAGGCCGGTAACAGGCCCGAAAAAGTTTTACAGCTCCATGGCAATATGTGGAAGATAAGTTGTCTTGAGTGTGAGGCGCCTTATTCCTGGCAAGAAGCCTATAACCGCCTGGAACAGGGTAAAATGATTGATAACTGTTCACGGTGCGGCGGGCTTCTTAAACCGGCAACGATTTCTTTTGGACAGCAGCTGCCGGCAAAAATCCTGAAGGAAGCTCAAATGCGAAGCTCTTCATGCGATCTTTTTATCAGCATCGGATCTTCCCTGGTGGTCTACCCTGCAGCTTATATGCCCCAGCTGGCCAAGGAATCAGGTGCTAAACTGGTTATCATCAACCGCGAGCCCACCCCGTTTGATTCTATTGCCGATTTGGTAATTGAGGGGCAGGCCGGTGAAATCATGAAAAAGGCAATGGAACTCTCCCGCCAGGACCGTTAAAAGAATACTTCGTTTTAGTTAAATTTATTGTACTCCGCCGGTTTTTCAATGATATAATTATATAAAAGTAACTTTGCAGCAAAGAAAAGTGAGGAGGATTTGATGGATCCGATTACTATTCTATTTATAGTGCTGGCAATCCTGATCGCTTTTTACTTCCTCCGCAGGAAAAGCGGCAGCCCGGGGGGAGCGGGAAAAGTTAAATCACTGAGGCAGGAAGCGAGGCGCCAACTGAGGCTTCCCCGGGATGAAGCCGATCAGACGATTGAACGGCATATAGATCGTTTAAAAGAACGGTACCCGGACCGTTCGGAAGAATGGTACCTGGAAAAATTAATCTATGATCTGGAAAGAGACAGATAGAAGAAGCCCGGGAGGGGGGTTAAGGTGAGCAAAAGAAAAAGAATTGTGCTGGCTGTTTTAGTTGCGCTGGTTGTATTGCTGGCCGGCGGTGGTGTACTGGGATATTCTTTTTTACGGTCCGGCTTGCCTGATTACAGTGAAGAAATCACCCTGGATGAGCTGCAAGTGGAAGTGACTGTGAACAGGAATGCCCGGGGGGTGCCGTTTATCGAAGCGCAAGAAGAAAGTGATTTGCACTATGTGCAGGGCTACCTGCATGCCCAGGACCGCCTCTGGCAGATGGAGCTGCAGCGCAGGGTAGTCCAGGGTCGCTTAAGCGAAGTGCTTGGTGAAGACCAGCTCTCGACGGACAGCTACCTGCGCAAAGTAGGGTTAAAGCGAATAGCGGAAAGAATGCTGGAAAACACTACCTCAAGAAGCCAGGATATTTTAGAAAACTACACCCGGGGTGTTAACGCTTACATGGAGAATAACCCCCTGCCGGTGGAATTCAGGCTGCTTGGATTTGAACCTGAACCGTGGACTCCACTTGACTCTGTGGGAATAATAAGTCTGATGGCTTTTGACCTCGGTGGCAATTGGCGTGAAGAGACCCTGCGTTATGCAATGGCCGAAGAACTTGAGCAAGAACTCTTCAACGAGATCCTGCCTCCTTATGACGATTGGGACACCCCCAGGATTTGGACACCCGAGCGGGCGGCCGAGGCTAAAGGTGAAAAACCGCTTCAGGCAAAGCTGGTAGATTTTCTTGAAGAAACCTCCCTGGAAGAGTTCAAGTCAGTGCCCCGACTGGGCAGTAACAGCTGGGTAATCAGTCCGAGGCTTTCGGCTACGGGAACCGCTGTTATGGCTAACGATCCTCACCTGAGCCTGGGACTGCCTTCGATATGGTACGAAAATTCGCTTATCCTGGGTGGTGAGGATAAGCTAAGTTTGTATGGGTGGTCCATTCCAGGGTCACCCGGAGTAATTATCGGTAATAACCGGAGTATCGCCTGGGGGATGACCAATATCGGCGATACCCAGGATCTTTTCATTGAAAAACGCCACCCTGACAATCCACATAAGTTTAAATATGACGGGGAGTGGTACGAAGCCGAGGTAGACTTGGAAGAGGTGTGGGTAGAAGGACAGGATGAACCTGAAATAGTGGAGGTAATTTACACCCGGCACGGGCCCTTGATTTCAGAGGATCCACCCATGAGTTTACGCTGGACTGCTTATGAAGTTGAAACCAGCACGGCGGACTCGGTTTTCAAGTTAAACCGGGCTACAAGCTGGGATGAATTTAACGATGCCATTGTTCATTTCTCTGTTCCCGTGCAGGCTGTTGTCTATGCTGATGTAAAAGGCAATATCGGGTTCAGGGTTGCCGGCAATTTGCCGGTAAGAAAAGAGGGCCGGGGGTTGATGCCTTCCCCCGGTTGGGAAGAAGGTCATGGTTGGGACGGTTTTATTCCGCTTGAGGAAATGCCGGTAGTTTATAACCCACCGGAAGACTATATCGCCACTGCCAATCACCGGGTGGAAACAGATGATTACCCGTACATAATCAGCCTGGATAATGCGCCTCATTACCGCAAACAGCACATAGCCGATTTTCTTGGAGCAGCAGGAACGGTGAGCCTAAAAGATTCCAAGAACCTGCAAACTGACTGGCACAACCGTCATGCACAGGACAGGCTGCCCCAGTTTCTCGATGTCCTTGTTAATAATACCGGTAAGCTGGATGAAACCGAAAGAGAGAGCCTGGAACTCCTCAAACAATGGGCGGAAGAACCGGTGAATGAAAAAGATTCATCCGCGGCGGCGCTGTTCCAGGTTTGGTACCTTAAACTTATGGAAGAAGTGTTCCGGGATAAACTGGGCAGCGAGCTTTTTGAAGAATTCTTAAGACACGATTATATAGCTTATAATTCTCTAGAATACTTGCTGGAGATAGAAGAATCGGCATGGCTCCCGGAAGGCCTTGCTCAGCCGCTGCTGGAAAGCTATTCCCGCTCATTAGAAGAGCTGACGGAATTGCTCGGACCCGATACCGGTGACTGGCGCTGGGATGAGCTGCAAACTATAATCTTTGAACACGATCTTGGTGTAGCTCCTGTAATCGGCGATTACCTTTTTAACCGGGGCCCGTATCCTTACGGGGGTGATCACATGACAACAGGCAGGGCCCGCTATGCGCTTGATGATCCCTTTAATGTAATTGGAGGAGCCGGCCTGCGCTATATCGCGGAAATGGGGGATACGGTAAATATAAGGGCCGTTATTGCCGGGGGACAATCGGGCCATCCTTTGAGCCCTCACTACAGCGATCAGCTTGAAACCTGGCTGGCAGGAGAATATTATAACACGGAACTACCCCGGGATCCGGAAAGAGAATGGGCGAGCAGCACAGTTTTTTCGCCCGTTGTTGAATTGATAGAGTAAAACGGGTTAACTTTTTGCCAGGCCGTTAAGGAATGCCTCGATATTGACGGCCAGGGCTTCCGGATTATAGCCTCCTTCCAGGACGGCAAAAAGCCGGTTTTCACAGGTTTCCCTTGCAAAATTGCCCAGAATGCTGCCTATTTTCTCGTAATCTTCCCTGGTGAGCATTCCTCCCCAATCGTTGACTCCCCGATCGAATCCTGCAGAAACTGCTACTAAATCGGGGTTTTTTCCCTCAAGGTCTTTTTCAAGGGTATTGATGAAGCGGTCCGAGGGGCTGACCCGGCTGTGCCAGAAGGACACGGCCGGGTTTCTTTGGAAAATATTTGCTGTTCCGTCCCCGTAATGTAAATCAAAATCAACGATTATAGCGGATTCGATTCTGCCTTTTTCAAGTAGACGGCTTACGGCTACTGCGATATTGTTAAAATAGCAAAAGCCCCAGCAGGAATCTTCGGAAGCATGGTGACCCGGGGGGCGGCAGAGGGCAAAAGCAAATTCTTTTTCCATGGCGGTTTCGGACGCACTTATGGACGCCCCTGCAGCCAGCATGGCTGTGTGGTAAAGCAGCTCATCGCGGGCTATATTTTGCCGGTGCCGCTCGGTATGGACGCGCAGAATATCCTCCTTGCCGGCGGCCTGCGGTTCAGTTAAAGTATACTTTTGTTTAAGTTTTGCCAGGGTCGGATCAAGTCTTCCCGGTTCCGCCGCCGGATCAAAGGCGTAATGCTGTAGAAAATCTTTGTGAAAGTAAATTTTCATTGTAACCGAACACCTCCAAAATTATGGGACCTAACGGTTTTATGTTTTAGCAATCCTGAATAATTAGTTCAAAAATAACTGGAAAAATCCTTTTTTTACAAGCAAGTATATTTAATATTGCCTGTGCAGGTTTAAATTTATCCGGCATTATTTAAAAAGAGGAAAGGATATAATGGAATACCTGGCTTAGCCGGCGCATGTAGCTGAGGAAGGTTAAGATATAAAGCGGCCCGGGGTTGTAAACACCCCGGGCCGCTTCGTGCTAATAAGCTTTAGCAGGTGGAAATCTTGCTTATACTCATTAACTTTTTACAGATCACCGTTTTCTTCTACCGGTTCTTCCGGTGGCGGTGCATCCGGATCACAACCCATTACTGAAAAACTCAGCGCTCCTAGCAGGAGAAGTGTTAAAAAGACTGCGATTAACTTTTTCATTTTTTACACCTCACTTTTTAATCTTTATTTAACTCGCCTACTCACTTCAAGGAGGTTCAGTAAATAACCTGCCAAAACTTCAATTGTTTACACAATTCTTATAAATGTTTACAGGGAGTTTATAGGTTGCCCTTAAACCTGATGTTTTTTGGGAGGGCGTGGGCCAAAGTACTGGTAGTAGTGAACTTTTATATTGCCATGGTACAGCTTGCGCCTTTTGGAAGCTTTCTTGCCGAAGATATTTTCAAAGTTTTCATGTGCGGTGAGGATGTAAAAGGACCAGGTATCGAGCTGGTTGAAAATTTTCCGCATTTGCTTGTAAAGCTTTTCTACTTCTTTATGTTCATTTAACCTTTCCCCGTACGGGGGATTGCAAATTATTTTCCCGTATTTCTTTTTGGAGCTAAGTTCGTTAAAAGGTCTGGCCTGGAAGTGAATTTGCTGATCCACTCCTGCTTCCGCGGCATTTTCCCTGGCAATTTTAATCACCCCGGGATCCACGTCAGTGCCGGTGATATCCAGCTGCCGGTCATATAGGGCCAGTTCATGGGCTTCTTTTCGGCACTCTTGCCAGTAGGATTTAGGAATATTGGGCCATTGTTCTGAGGCAAATCTACGGCTTAAACCGGGGGCAATGTTTTGTCCGATCATGGCAGCCTCAACAGGGATAGTTCCCGATCCGCAGAAGGGGTCGATTAAAGTGGTATCCGGCTTCCAGCGGGAAATATAAACAAGTGCGGCGGCGAGGGTTTCCCTTAAAGGAGCTTCGCTGCCTGCAAGCCGGTAACCCCTTTTGTGCAAGCCGGGTCCGCTGGTATCTATTGTCAAAGTAGCCTTATCTTTTAACAGGGAAACTTCTATACGGTATAATG
>PUKR01000199.1 GCA_003552365.1 Syntrophomonadaceae bacterium | reverse complement strand
TTGAAAAACCACCTTATGATTCTATTAGCGAAGCGTTTGACACTTACCTGGGGCGACTGCACGTCAGGGGACCGGTAGACCCAAAGAGAATGGATGACTATAACCTATCCAGGGGGCTTTGTTGTTTTAGGCCATGCAACCGGCAACAGCAGGCCCTGATCGAACTTTCGGAATGCCCGGACGGCATGGTTTTCGTTGCCGCCTATGCCAATACAGTCATATCATATGTTTGTTTCCAAAAACCGGATTACCCCTGGTGGCAAAAGCGCTGTTTTCCCCAACTGCTTGAACTGGGCAGTATTGAAACAGATCCCGCCTGGCGTAACATCGGATTGACCAAAACAATGCTGTCTACTATTTTTAGCAACAACCAGTTTACCTATTTCGAGAATTATATCGTGATAGCCGTCCAAACTGTAGATATGTGGGACCTGGTGAATACAAACCTTTCTACCTGGGAATATCGCCGCCTTCTTCTTGAGTTATTTAAAAAGTACGGCTTTGAACCGTGGGAAACTGAAGACCCTGAAGTCAGGGAACACCCGAGCAACATTCTTATGGCCAGGGTAGGCAGCAATATTGATATACCCACCATTAAACACTTCTATAACTGTTGCCTCGGAACAAATTAAAAAACTACCTGTCGAAAAACACTAAGCTTATAAAACAGTTTTCCAGTAAAACTGCCTCATAGCAAGCCATGTATATTCCAAATATTCCCCATTAAATTTATTTGCTGAATGTTGCAGGTATTTAGGTTCTAACCTCGAATAATTAAAAAATATTCCGTGAACCTTACCATTTAATCAAAGAGGAGGAGTTGTTTATGGACGAAAGAAAACATGATAAAAATGTCAGCGAAAACGAAGTTAAACCTTTCCAACCATCAGTCAATTTCGTAGAACAGGCTAAAGTTAAAGATGATAGCCTTTACCGGGAAGCAGAAAATGATCGACTGGCTTTCTGGAGTAAAATGGCCGAAAATATCGAGTGGATGGAAAAATGGGATCAAGTTTTAGACGATCAAAACCCACCTTTTTACAAGTGGTTTATCAATGGTAAGCTTAATGTTTCGGTAAACTGTCTTGACAGGCATGTAAACAATGGGCGTGGTGATAAACAGGCTCTACTGTTTGAAGGCGAGAACGGTGACACGGTGAGCTTAACCTACAAGGAACTGCTTAATGAAGTTTGCAAATTTAGCAATGCTTTAAAAGGTCTGGGAATAGGTAAAGGTGATGCCGTAACCATTTGGATGCCCATGATTCCCGAAGCTATCACAGCCATGCTGGCCTGTACCCGCATAGGTGCTGTCCACAGCGTTGTTTTCGGCGGTTTTAGCCCGGAAGCCTTAAAGGATCGCATTAAAGACTCCGAATCTAAATTAGTTATTACAGCCGACGGCGCCAATCGCCGTGGCAAAGAAATCCCGATGAGGAGCGCCGCCGAAGAAGCCCTGGATCAAAGCCCTACAGTAGAAAAAGTTATTATCGTTGAGCGGACCGGGACTTCTTATCAGCCTAAAGAAGGTCGGGATTTGCTATGGGAAGATTTAATGAAAGATGCTGAAGACTCCTGTGAACCGGAAATAATGGATGCTGAAGATCCTCTTTTTATCCTTTACAGCAGTGGGACTACCGGTAAGCCCAAGGGGATCCTCCACACCACCGGGGGTTACCTTGTCGGCGTCGATACTACCTTCCGCTATGTTTTTGACCACCGCGAGGAAGATATCTACTGGTGCACCGCCGATATAGGCTGGATCACCGGCCACAGTTATATCGTTTATGGTCCGTTATCCGCTGGATCAACCACTTTTATCTATGAAGGCACCCCGGATTATCCGGCCAGGGATCGTTTTTGGGAGCTGATTGAGAAGTACAAAATCACCATTTTTTATACAGCTCCCACAGCAATCCGCTCATTTATGCGATGGGGGAACCAGCACCCGGATAAGCGCGATTTATCGAGTCTGCGCTTACTCGGCTCGGTAGGAGAACCAATTAACCCCGAAGCCTGGCTTTGGTATCATGAACATATTGGTAACGCCAACTGCCCTATCGTGGACACCTGGTGGCAAACTGAAACCGGAATGATCATGATCACCCCCCTGCCCGGTGTAACCGGTTTAAAACCGGGCTCGGCAACCATGGCATTCCCGGGAATAGAGGCCGATGTTGTCGATGACCAGGGCAATTCGACCGGCCCGGGACAAAGGGGATTTTTAGTAATAAAATCACCCTGGCCTGCCATGCTTCGCACTTTATATAAAGACCCGGAAAGGTTCGAAAACACATACTGGAAACAATATCCCGGCTTATACTTTACCGGTGACGGCGCCTGGAAGGATGGCGACGGTTATTTTTGGATCATGGGCCGTGTCGATGATGTCTTGAATATTTCAGGACACCGGATCGGCACCATGGAAGTGGAAAGCGCCCTGGTGGAACATCCGTCGGTTACAGAAGCCGCGGTAATCGGAAAAGTGCATGAAATCAAAGGACACTCAATCACTTCTTTTGTTACTTTAAAAGAAGGTGTGGAAGGCAGTGATGATCTGGTCCAGGAATTAAAAGCCCACGTTGGCAAAAAGATTGGGGCAATTGCCAGGCCGGAAGAAATCTTTTTCACTTACGAGCTGCCTAAAACTCGCAGCGGTAAAATTATGCGCCGACTGCTTCGGGATATTGCCGAACAGAGAGACTTAGGAGATGTTACCACCTTGATGGATCCCCAGGTGGTCTCTGCTATCAAGGAAGGTTACAAGGAAAAATAAGCAGTACAATGATAAACAAAAGATGTTTTTACTGCTCAGCCTTCACCGACTCAAAATGCGGTACGGCTGAGCAAGTTAAAGTGCTTACCCGAAAGAAAGGCCGCCTGTATGAGGCGGCCTTTCTTATTCATGGCAATAGTCCTTTCTGAAAGTATAATTTCGGTATTATCATCTCAAGTCACTTTAACCCGGGCAAACTTCCGCTTTCCTACCTGGATTA
Source organism: Syntrophomonadaceae bacterium (assembly GCA_003552365.1). Taxonomy (GTDB): domain Bacteria; phylum Bacillota; class Dethiobacteria; order DTU022; family DTU022; genus B1SED10-74M. The sequence continues at coordinate 2,712 of PUKR01000199.1, read as the reverse complement.
TAATTCCATCTTCTCCACTACCTTGCGCAAGCTGCACGTCAATAGCGCTCACGGTTTTTCCGTTTATTTTTACACCACCCTGTTTAATAAGGCGTCGAGCTTCGCTTTTACTGGGCGCCAGGCCGCATTCAACCATAACCGGCACAATTTCAACCGGTGCTTCAAACTGGAAAACCTTTATTTCGGCCGGCATCTCTCCTTTCTGAAAAACCTGCTTAAAGTTTTTTTCCGCATCTTTTGCGGCTTCTGCGCCGTGATATAAAGATACTATTTCTCTGGCCAAACGCATCTTGGCATCCCGGGGATGCAGCTCCCCGCTTTTAATATTTTCAAGTATTGAGTTAATTTCATCTGAAGATATGGTCGTAGCCAACCTGAAATACTCTTCCATCAAATTATCGGCTATGGACATCACTTTGCCATATATTTGATCTGGAGGTTCGGTTAAGCCTACATAGTTGCCAAGGCTTTTACTCATTTTCTCCACACCATTTATTCCTACAAGAATGGGCATGGTAAATGCAACCTGCGGTTCCTGGCCATAATCCCTCTGCAACTGGCGCCCCATTAAAAGGTTAAATCTTTGTTCCGTAGCGCCAAACTCTATATCTGCCTTAACAGCAATTGAATCATAGCCCTGCATTAAAGGATAGAAGAATTCGTGAACTCCTATAGCAACATTGTCCTGGTACCGCTTGTAAAAATCTTCCCTTTCCATCATGCGGGCGACAGTAAGCCTGGCTGCCAGGCTAATAACATCGGCAAAGTTTAGCCTGGAAAGCCACTCGCTGTTAAAAACCATTTCTGTCTTTTCGGGGTCGAGGATATGAAATAACTGCTCCTGGTAAGTTTTTGCATTAGCCATGACTTCCTCTTCGGTAAGCTGCCTGCGCATTTCCGACCGCCCTGTAGGATCACCTATTCTTCCGGTAAAATCACCTATGATTAAAACCACATGATGTCCAAGATCTTGAAACTGACGAAGCTTGTGCAGGACCACAGCATGTCCCAGGTGTAAATCAGGCGCTGAAGGATCAATGCCAAGTTTACAGCGAAGCGGCTTGTTTTCATCTACGCTTTTTTCAAGCTTGTTGCGAAATTCTTCATCTGTTATTATCTCTGAAGCATTTTCGGTTAATATTTTGTACTGTTCTGCTGCACTCATAAAAGCCATTAAACTATACCTCCATATTAATCATGTCAATCATATATTATAATAAACTTACTTTAAAATAAATCCTGATCAGGCCTAACAACAAGACCGTCGGTTGCAGCCAATACTTTAATTCCCGTTTTTTCTTGTAACTCCGCTGCCAGCACACCCGGGTTCTCTTGCAGCATAGTTAATCCAAAGTGGGTCATTATCGCCAGGCTAGGCCTGATACCCTCTATCAACTTCCTTGCTGCTTCTAAATCAAGATGTTTTATTTCCTTTTCCGGTGAAATTTCTTTGAGTAAAACATTCATTACCAGTAAATCAGAACCGCTGTAATTCTCAATCATTTCCTCAGAAAACTTGCCGTCGACAACAAATGAAACACATGCATTATCAAGATTAAACTTCAATCCATAAGTTTCTACCGGGTGGTCGTGCTTTAAGGGGGTTTCGAAATGAAGATCTCCCAACCGGTAATCTCCTTTTTCATATAGTATCTCCAAGTTTTCAACTGACTTGCGAACGTGACTAAACACTACCGGTTCAAAACCACAAACAGCATCCCGGGGAGCAAACAAATACCCCCTGCGATTAAAAGTGCCGTGAGTCATTGCTTCAATAATAACATTAACATCACAGGAATGATCCAGATGACGATGGGTTAAGATTACCGTATCAAGTTCTTCCGGTTTTAAAACTACTGAATTGAAAAAACAGCTGCGTAAGGTTCCCGGTCCCGGATCAATTAAAACTTGTTGGCCGTTAAAAGAACACCAGGTGCCTGCAGAAGAGCGGAGCTGTTTAGATACAACAAAACGGGCACCTGCGGTACCCATAAACCTGATCCAATCAGACGGCAATTTAGATTTCCTTCCCTGCTGGGTTTAATTTTTTATCCCTGTCATTTTATCACATAAATAAAATATTTGAAGCCTGCCATACAGGTTAATCACAAAATATATCGCTGATCATAAAAATATCCCTTTCGGGATAAATCAATAGATAGGGAACCGAGCAAACTAATAAGCCGAGTTCTGTTCTTTCCGGTTTAACTTTGAACAAACCGGAAAGCGGCAGCCATCTATCTCGGGTGCCAGTTGCCTGACACCTCAAGCAACCTAACCCGGGAAGTCGGCGGGCCGCCTCATCCTTCCCCTATTTGGTTTTGCTCCGGGTGGGGTTTACCTAGCGAACCGGTCTCCCGGTCCCTGGTGCGCTCTTACCGCACCGTTGCAACCTTACCCGGCGCTCAGCTATAAACACAGCTATCTATAAGGATACATGTTTTTAAGGATAAATCGGTCTATTAAAATTAGGATATACTGATGACTCGCTGTATTTATAGCTGAGCGCCGGGCGGTATGGTTTCTGTGGCACTGGCCTTGAGGTCACCCTCACTGGGCGTTACCCAGCACCCTGCCCTGTGGAGCTCGGACTTTCCTCGAGAAGAACCTCCTGGTTTCTTCCCGCGACTGCCTTGTTTACTCGGTTCCCTACTACTTCCTGTATTTAGTGTAGCATGGTAAATTTGAGATGTCAAAAGAGCCGGGTTAACT
>PUKR01000061.1 GCA_003552365.1 Syntrophomonadaceae bacterium | reverse complement strand
CACCTTAAGCTGCTCCAGGAAACTATTGTTAACCTGGCCGAGAAATATGAAGGGGTGCTGATTCCGGGTTATACCCATCTCCAGAGGGCTCAACCGGTTTTATTATCGCACCACCTGCTGGTTTACTTTTGGATGTTTGACCGGGACCGCAACCGCCTGGTTTTGGCTTACCGGTGGGCTAATATTATGCCTCTGGGTGCTGGAGCCCTGGCCGGTACCGGTTTCCCGATCAACCGGGAAATGGTGGCGGATAAACTTGGTTTCAAAGAGCTTTATGAAAACAGCATTGATGCAGTCAGCGACCGGGATTACCTGATTGATTTCATGGCCTTTGCCGCAACTTTGATCATGCACTTGAGTCGTTTTTGTGAAGAACTGGTGCTCTGGTCGTCTTTCGAGTATGGTTTTATAGAACTTGACGATGCTTTTACTACCGGAAGCAGTATGATGCCGCAGAAAAAAAATCCCGACCTGGCTGAACTGATCCGGGGCAAAAGCGGCAGGGTATACGGCAATTTAATTTCTTTGCTGACCATGATGAAAGGGCTGCCGCTGGCTTACAATAAAGACATGCAGGAAGACAAGGAGGGGGTTTTCGATACTGTCGACAATCTCAAAGCCCTTTTACCATTGTTTAGAGATATGCTTAAAACTATGGAGGTAAACCGAGGCCGTCTGGAAGCAGCGGTAGATGACGACTACCTTTGCGCTACAGATCTTGCCGATCACCTGGTTAGGGAAGGCGTTAGTTTTAGGGAGGCCCATCATGGTGTCGGTTCTATGATTGCGTTTTGCCGGGAAAAGGGAATCAGGCTAAAAGAGCTAGAGCCGCGGGAAAGGGAGCAGTTTCATCAAGTCCTGGGTCAAGAGATCAGTTTTCTTCTTGATCCGCATCAAGTGGTGAAAGCCCGTAAAAGCCGAGGGGGAACCGCCCCGGAAGCGGTTAGGGAACAAATCAAAAAAGCGCGGGAGAAACTAGGCGGTTGACAGCAATTATTTGTAACCCATATAATTTTGTGCAGTGGTTTTTGAACGGGCACGGATCAACGTGCCCTTGTTTGTGATTAAAAAGGGGCGAAACTATGAAACAGCTGCAGCAAATATTATCACAGATTGACGGAAAGGGTTATAAGGCTTATAAAAAGCTCCAGGGGCAGTGTTTTCAATTCCCCGGTTTTGAACTGTGCTTTTACCAGGTACAGGGTGATCCCTTTGCCGCGCCGTCGCAGGTTGCTGTCCGGGTTCCTCAAAAAAATGCTGCATTTCCCGGGGAAAGCTACCAACCTAAAATCAGGCAGGTCGCTCTATCCGATTACCTGACCCGTTGTTTTCATGAAAATATAAAAAAACATGCCCGGGGTAAAAGGGGCAGCGGAAAAAGCGGAGCTCTCCAGATTGACCGTCCCGGGCAGGAAGTATTGGAAAGGACCAGTGTTTCAGTTAATGAGGAGATGTTGGAGGTCCGTTTCTTTGCCGGGCTGCCCGCTGCCGGGCGCAGGGTTCTTGGCCGTGAAGCGGCAGAAATGTTTTTAAATGAGCTCCCCGGGCTGGTTGAAAACAGCCTTATCTATAATAATTTGCATCAAAAAGAACTTTTTAATCATGTATATACCGTGGAAAACCAGCAAGTTATGCGCAGTCAGCTTACCGAAAAGGGCTTAATTGCCTTTGTTGCCGACGGGTCGATTTTGCCGAGACGGAGCGGAGTTGACCAGAGAGCGCTCCCGGCTGATCAAGCCATTGCTTTTAAAACTCCTCCGGAGCTTGCAGTGGAACTTGAAATCCCCCATGGCGGAAAAATAAAGGGGATGGGTATCCCCAGGGGGGTTAATTTAATCGTTGGTGGCGGATACCATGGTAAGTCTACCTTGCTGCGTGCCCTGGAGCAAAGCGTTTATAACCATAAGCCTGGAGACGGCCGTGAAGGGGTTGTTACTAACCAGGAGGCTTTTAAAATTCGGGCCGAAGACGGTCGCAGGGTGGAAAAAGTTAATATCAGCCCCTTCATCAATAACCTTCCCTTTGGGCAGGATACTGCAGAATTTTCCTCAGAGGAAGCCAGCGGCAGCACATCCCAGGCTGCAAATATCATAGAATCACTGGAAGCCGGAGCCAAAGTATTATTGATGGACGAAGATACTTCAGCTACCAACTTCATGATCCGGGATATGCGCATGCAGCTCCTTGTAGCCAAGGAAAAAGAGCCTATCACACCCTTTATTGATAAAGTTCAGCAGCTTTACCGGGAGAGGAACATCTCAACAGTGGTTGTCATTGGCGGAGCGGGTGATTATTTTGATGTTGCCGACACCGTTCTGATGATGGAAACTTATCGTCCCTTCCTGGTTACCGGCGAAGCAAAAGAAATTGCCCAAAAACACCCCAATCAGCGGGTCCAGGAAGCAGGCGACAGCTTTGGTGAACTGCAGGAAAGAATTCCTAAGCCTTCAAGCATTGATCCTACCAGGAAGAACAAGGTAAAAGTCAAGGCCAGGGGCGTTGAAGGTTTACAGTTTGGCTACGAGGATATAGACTTGCATTTTGTGGAACAAATTTTAGATCCTTCTCAAACCAGGGCTATCGGAGACATGATCTGTTATGCCCTGAGAAACAACTTAATTGACGGCCATAAACCTGTGAAAGACATTATTGATCAACTGGATTCTTTAATTGATAACCGGGGGCTGGAAGCCATATTGCCGAACCCAAAAAAACCGCGGGGCGATTTTGCCAGGCCCCGGCCCCTGGAAGTAGCGGCTGCAATTAACCGCCTGCGCACCCTAAAAGTTGTCAGGGGGACGGGGTTGTTGACAACTTTTTGAGCTTCTCTTCTTATCCACCCCGGTTTTCTTTTTGAGGTTTATCCCAAAAGCTTTCGGTAGAATCGAAGAATCTAACCTAAAAGTTGTCAACAACCCCGTCCCCCTGACAACATTCGATAACAAAGTGGTTATTGTTGTTCTGTTTCTTGTTCCTGGTTCTTCTTCTCTTCTTCTTCCCTCAACATCCGCCGCAGCACTTTTCCGATCATGGTTTTAGGCAGCTCATCTCTAAATTCAACCAGCTTGGGCACCTTGTAAGGTGCAAGGCTGGATTTGCAGTATTCTATGATTTCTTCTTCAGTCATGCTTTCGCCTTCCTTAAGTACAATATATGCCTTTAATGTTTCTCCGCGGTAAGGGTCTCTTATGCCGGCCACTGCTGCTTCCATGATCTTGGGATGGGCATAAAGCACTTCTTCAATGTCGCGGGGGTAGATATTAAATCCTCCGGCGATGACCATATCTTTTTTCCGGTCAACAATGTAGGCATACCCTTCCTCGTCAGCCTTGGCTATATCTCCGGTATAAAACCACCCGTTGCGAATGCTCTGAGCGGTTTCATCAGGCATGTTCAAGTAGCCTTCCATCACCTGTGGGCCGCGCAGGCAGATTTCACCCGCTTCACCGACAGGCATTTCTTTATCGCCGGTTTCCACATCAACAATTTTAAATTCGGTGTCAGGCATCGGCAGGCCTATACTTCCAGGCTTGCGCTTTCCATAGACCGGGTTGGCGTGAGTTACCGGAGAAGTCTCAGACAAACCGTATCCTTCGACGAGTTTTCCGCCGGTATTTTTTTCGAATTCCTGCTGGACTTCAACCGGCAGGGGGGCAGCGCCGCTGATGCATATTCTGATTGATTTAATGTCATATTTATGCAGGTCCTGGGCGTTGTTTATCGCTACATATATGGTGGGGACTCCGGGGAAAAGGGTAGGCTTTTGCTTGTCGATAGCTTTTAAAACATTTTCCAGTTCAAAACGGGGCAGAAGTACTAATTTGGCCCCGTTAAGTAACCCAAGGTTTAAAATCGTGGTTAATCCGTAACTGTGGAAAAAGGGCAGCACTCCGAGGATTACTTCCTTACCGTCCTCATAGTCACTGCACCATGACTTTACTTGCAGGCAATTGGCTACCAGGTTGCGGTGCTGTAAAATGGCCCCTTTAGATACACCGGTAGTGCCGCCGGTGTATAAGAAGACTGCCCTGTCGGATGGGGCAACTTGAACCTGGGGTGGCTTTTTCCCTGAATACTTACTGATCAGTTCCGTAAAGGAATAATCTTCTTTGGCTATTTCAACCTTGTCCCCTTCTTTTTTCTCCTTGGCTACAGTATAGAGAAATCTCAAAAATCCCGGGAAGTAATCTTTGATGTTTGAAACAATGACATTTTTCAGGTTGGTTTTCGGCTGGATCTCTTTAATCATATTGTAGAAACGAGTGAGGGTAATAATGGTTTCAGCGCCGGAATCTTTTAACTGGTATTCCATTTCTCTGGCAACGTAAAGGGGATTGCAAGGGACAACAATTGCCCCGATAGAAAGAGCGGCAAAGAAAGCGATAGGAAACTGGGTGCTGTTGGGAAGGTGTACGGCAACCCGGTCACCTTTTTTAACTCCCATTTCTGTTAGGGCACTGGCCAGGCTTTCAGCCTGGGATTGAAGCTCTTCGTAAGTTAATTCTTTGCCCATAAAATGTACGGCCGATTTTTCTTTGTAGGTTTGCGCAGATTGTTCAAATAGTTGATAAAGCGAAAGTTCCGGGTAATCTAAAGTGTGGGGGACCCCTGGTTCATAATGATTAAGCCAAACTTTTTCCATGCAGTCATTTCCTCCTTTGAATTGTCTTCTCCTAATAAATTTATTCTTAAATTACCCATTCGCCAAACTATTCTCATTTCCTTCTTATTTTTTAAAAATACACACAACCGCATATAAATCAGGCAATATTTGTAATAAACCAGACAATCATTACAGCTTCCAAAATAAGTTTAAATGGTAAAGCGCCAAAAAAACCAATTGAGGCGCCAAACCCCGACATAATAGCCTGGGCCGTTTGCCGCCTGTAAATTAATTCTGCTATCACCGCCCCTAAAAATGGCCCCAATAGCAGGCCAAAAGGAAAAAAGAAAAGGCCGATTAACAAACCGATAGCAGCTCCCCAAAAGCCTGCTTTCGAACCGCCAAAATAGCGGCTGCCCATACCGGAAAAAAGATAATCTACTCCCATTACAGCCAGAGCCAGGATGGCCTGAGCGACGAAAAAGAACACGCTGAAATCATCAAATCCGGCAATAAAACCATAAACCAGCATGCCGAGCCAGATTGTAGGGGGGCCGGGCATTATTGGAACAAGGGTTCCTACCAGCCCGACAAGGAAAAAGAGCATTGCCACTATAAGCGCTAAGATATCGATGGCTGCACCCCTCCAGTACATAAATTTTAGTAGCGTTACAAAACAATTTTAGCATAATTATAAAGCTTAAATGCAAAGAATGGGGGTGAGAATTATAAAAAATAATATTTTGATTGTTTTCAAAAGAAGGAAATCAACAGGTAGAGTAGAATAAATAAATTTAAATTTGAAAGAATAGAAACATATCAAAAGGTGGTGAAAAATACAAAAAATCTATCCCTATCAAAAACAGAATCGGTTTTATGTGCTAAAGGAGGTGACTTTACATGAAAGACAGTCAAAGGGGTTATAAAATTGAAGTTTGGGTCACTGCAATCTGCTTTTTGATTGTTGCTGTAACCGGGGGGTTTTTCAGCTCGATCGTGGTAATTTTGAATGAAGTATTCTTTAACGTAGTGCAGACTCCGGAACAACTGGTATCTGCTTACGGGGAAACAATGTTTGTCTTTAAAGAGCATTTATCTGTATGGGGTTTTCCCCT
>PUKR01000229.1 GCA_003552365.1 Syntrophomonadaceae bacterium | reverse complement strand
TGGGAAAAGCCCGGGTCAAAGATTGTAAAACCGTTAACAGGTTATGCGTGTCCATAGCGAGAGCGTTGCCATCGGCCAGGAACACCCTTTTGGTATGAGGGAGGAAGCTTGCCGCTAAAGAAATATCTTTATTGATTTCCGCAAGGGAACGTTCCCGGAACTTCTTTTTCTTATACATACCGCAAAATGTACAGCGGTTATGGGAACAGCCGACGGTGGCTTGAAGAATCAAACTTTTTGCTTCGCTGGGCGGCCTGAATACGTCTCCTTCATATTGCAGGGGAATCATTTAATCACCTTTCCTGGAATTTGCTGATTTGAACTGCCCTTTTATTCTTCGCTTGAAAAGGGCGTTTTCCTGCTCAAAACAAACCGGGGATCTCCCGCTATATCCTGATGTTAAACCAGCACCCGGTTTAAAGCACCGATCAAAACGATAAACTTTTTAGTTTGACCTTTTCTAAGGTTCAACTACCTTTAGGCTGCTTAACAGTTAAAGACAGCAGCACGGCAGTAAAAGAGAGCCCCGCAAGCATAATAAATGCCATGGTGAAATCACCACTAACTTCAAAAAGATACCCGGTAGCAAGCGGCAAAAGGGCGCCCACCGTCATCCCTGAAAAAATCAAACCGTAGAAAAAACCAAAGTGCTTGTCGCCAAAAAGTCCTGAAACAATGGCCGGAAAAAGGGTAAACAACCCTCCGTAGCTTAGCCCGATTACTGTAACAGCGAGCGCAAGCATAAAAGGAGCCTGGTAAAAGATAATTGCCACCAGCATGCAAGCAAGAGCGGAAAAATTTATTAACATGGCCTTCTGCCGACCCATTTTATCGGACATCACACCTGAAACTATCCTGCCCCAGGCGTTGAAGAATGAAAACATGGAAACCATCAGGAACCCCTGTTCAACCGAAAACTGAACCCTGGCAATTGTATCAAGGTGATTAACAAAGGTAACCCCGGTGCCGGCAATAAAACAAAAGATCAGCCATAAAATATAGAACTGGGGGTAGCGAAATATTTCTGTCGGTGAAATTCCTTCATCATCACTTTCCTGATTATTATGCGGAGGATCCTCTTTTGGTGCAGGAGGCGGGTTTTCTACAAATAAAGCCAATACAAATACCCCGGCAAACAAAAAAGCGGCGATCGTTTGCAAAGTCAACTGCAAACCAAGGGTTTTTAAGGCAAAATCGATTACCGGAGCCATGATAAAAGCAGAAATACCCATGCCGAATACTACCACTCCGGCAACCAGCCCTTTACGGGACCTGGCAAACCACTTGATTGCAGCCGGGGTTACCGAAGCAAAACTACAGGCCAACCCCAGGCCCCAACACAGGCCCCATAAAAGAGCCATTCCGGCCGGGGTAATTATGAGCGAACTGGCCAGGGTTGCCCCGGACAGAATAAACCCACCGATGATGATCATCCTGCGGGGCCCGAATAAATCCTGCAGCCTGCCTGCTAAAATCATTGCCGGGGGGTAACAAAACAAAAAGACGGTATAAGGTAAAGCGGCCTGGGTATAGGCCCAGCCATAATCCTGGTACAGGCTGGAAGCAAAGATGCTCCAGGTATAGATAACCCCGGTAATCAGGTTAATTAAAAATCCGGCTATAGCTACCTTCCATCCGCGGTACAAAGGTGACCTCCCTGTTTTGGTGATAACTGTATCCCAATAGAATGTTTCGCTGCTTACCAGTTATAACTTTGCTTAAAACTGCGCTCTCATTATAGTATGTTTTTCATAACCATACTATTTAGTACTCTGTTAGGCTGAAAAATACAGAAATGGAACTGCTGGCAACCTGTATCCAATGGTTGTAATTAAAATTCTCCGGGTCCAGGTTTAATCCCTGCAGCTTGCAGTTTAAAGGACCGGTTTTGGCAACCCGGATTATTAAAACGAACCTGATAAAGCTTAAATATGCCCCTATCTGTTGTATGTATAAGTCAAATAAGGTATGCTTTTACTGCGAAATTTATAAAAAGGACCGGGTAATGTTCATGGCAGTTGACTTTTTACCAATTACAGCAGGAGAAATGGAAAGCCGCGGCTGGAAACGGCCCGATTTTCTTATTATTAGCGGGGACGCTTACGTAGATCATCCTTCATTCGGAACGGCGATCATTTCCAGGTTGCTGGAGGCAAAAGGTTTTAAGGTGGGAATAATTGCTCAACCGGACTGGAAAAACCCGGATGAATTTAAAAAGCTGGGCAAACCATTGCTTGGATTTCTGGTGACTGCCGGCAATATCGACTCCATGGTCAACCATTATACGGTAGCCAAAAAAAGGCGTAAGGCCGATGCTTATTCTCCCGGGGGAAGGACAGGGCACCGCCCCGACCGGGCCACGATTGTTTATGCTAATAAATTAAAGACGGTCTACCCGGAGCTGCCGGTAATTATCGGCGGGATCGAGGCCAGCTTGCGGCGCCTGGCCCATTACGATTACTGGGAAAACCGGATCCGGCCATCGATTTTGCTTGATTCGCAGGCGGACCTATTAATTTACGGCATGGGCGAAAAACCGGTGGTCGAAATTGCCGAAGCCCTGCAAAGTGGAATCGAAATCAAAGATATTACTTATGTCCGCGGCACCGCTTATTTCTCAAAGACAATTGAAAACCCGGGTGACACTGTAATTCTCCCCTCGTACCGGGAAATATCTGCTGCAAAAGAGTTCTATGCTAAAAGCTTTACTACCCGGCAAAAGCACACGGAAGCCGGCACGGCCAAGATACTGGCCGAACCTTACCGTCAGGGTTACGTAATACAAAATCCCCCTGCGGAACCGCATAGCACTGAAGAACTGGATATGATTTACCGCCTGCCCTTTAAAAGAACCTATCATCCCCTTTACGAAAAATCTGGCGGGGTGCCTTCAATTAAAGAAGTCAAGTTTAGTTTAACCAGCAGCCGCGGCTGGTTTGGTGGCTGCAGCTTCTGCGCCCTCCACTATCACCAGGGCAGGACGGTGCAAAAAAGAAGTATTGAAGCGATTATAGAAGAAGCAAAAATATTAATTGCCGATCCCGAATTTAAAGGTTTCATCCATGATGTCGGGGGACCAACGGCAAACTTCCGGCAAAAGCCCTGCTCAAAGCAGGAAAAAGAGGGCCCCTGCCCGGACAAACTATGCCTCTACCCAAAACCCTGCCGCAACTTAAAAGCCGATCACCGTGAATACCTTGAACTTTTACGCCGGTTGCGTAATTTAGACGGAGTAAAAAAGGTTTTTATCCGTTCAGGCATTCGCCATGATTACCTGCTCTACGATCAAAATGACCAGTTTTTCTACGAACTCTGTGAACACCACGTCAGCGGACAATTAAAAGTGGCGCCCGAGCATGTATCGGAACAGGTCCTTAATAAAATGCGGAAACCTGATAAAAAAACATACCTGGACTTCAAAAAGAAATATAAAAAAATAAACCGGGAGCTGGGCAAGGAGCAATACCTGGTCCCTTACTTGATGTCCAGCCATCCCGGCTCTGACTTAAATGCGGCAGTCGAACTGGCCCGGTTCATTAAGAAATACGAGCACGTGCCCCAGCAGGTCCAGGATTTTTATCCTACCCCCGGCACCCTTGCCACCTGTATGTTTTATACCGAACTCGATCCTCATACTATGGAAAAAGTTTATGTCCCGAAATCACAGCATGAAAAAGCGATGCAAAGAGCATTGATCCAGTTTAAAAATCCAAAGAACTATCGGCTGGTTTTTGAAGCCTTAAAAAAAACAGGGCGAACAGATCTAATCGGTTATGACCGCAAGTGCCTGATCAAACCGCCGACTAAAAAGAAAAAGCATAAAAAGCCTAAAAAATAGTGGCGAAAATAGATGAAGCACCTTCTAGATTGGCCCGCAGAAATAAGCCGGGCTTTAAAAACAAATCTAAAAGTGTCAATAATTACCTGTTTTGATATAATAAAAAAGAATCCAGCTAAAGAAGGTGCTTAACATGAAACACGAAGTAATGACCTGGGGAGCAGAAGACTGCCTCCCTCTCTTTGCCCAAAAATGGGAGCCTGGCGAATTGGACCCTGAACAAGTTAAAGGGGTTATCTGCCTGGTGCATGGCCTGGGGGAACACAGCGGGCGCTACCACCACTGGGCCGAAAAGTTTGCCGGCGCCGGCTATGCCACCGTGGCTATCGATCTGCGAGGGCATGGCAAATCCGGGGGGTTGCGGGGTTACACCCCTTCTTTAGATCATTATGGAGATGATCTCGACCTTTTGCTTAATAAGGCTGAAGAACTGTATCCCGGAAAACCCCGCTTTCTTTACGGGCACAGTTTGGGTGGCACCCTGGTCGCTTTCTTCTTAATCCAGCGTCAGCCCCGGATCAACGGGGCGGTAATTACCAGCCCCGGCCTGCATACTGTCCTTGACCGGCAAAAGCATAAAATCGCCATGGCCCGGGTTTTTGGCTTGATCTACCCTTCTTTAAGCCTTGCCAGCAACCTTGAACATAAAGCTTTATCGCGAGATCCGGAAGTGATAGCCGCTTACCAAAACGATTCCCTGGTACATGACCGGGTATCTGCCCGCCTCGGTAAAGGAATGCTTGACGCCGTAAACTATATTTTTAACCGGGCCGCGGACATAACTCTGCCGCTTTTAATTATGCATGGAACTTCAGACCGCATTACTTTCTCCTCCGGTTCGGAAAAACTGGCGGGCCTGGTTTCTGCTGAATGCACCCTCAAGCTGTGGGAGGGGCTCTATCATGAACTGCATAATGAAAGAGAAAATGATGCAGTGTTTGCCTACCTTAAAAAATGGCTCGACAACAGAATTTAACATCTAGGACAAAATTATCTCAAAAAATAAAGGATTTAACCGGTTGATATAGAAGGTATAATTTTACACATATTGCATAACTATACCGGTGAGGGTTCATTTTTGTCTACATCACATTATAAAAAAGCATTTACAACAGACTCTACCTGCCAAAATGAATCCGTGGATGAATTTACCCGTATAAAGGAACACAATCTATCCCTGCAGGAAAACCTGGTCCGTTTCAGGGCCATGGTGGAAAACAACCCGGCAGGAATTGTCGTAGAGGATAAAGACAGACAGATCATTTTGACCAACCAGGCTTTCTGCAATATTTTTTCTCTCCCGGCTCAGCCCGAAGACCTAACCGGGAGCAATTGCTCGGAAGCCGCTGAAGCGGTAAAACACCTGCTTGCAGAACCCGAAGAGTTCCCGCGGCGTATTGATGAAATAATTTCCCGGCGAAAACAAATTATCGGCGAAGTAATTTCTTTTGCCGACGGCCGTATTTACGAGCGCGACTATATTCCGGTTTTTACCGAAGAAAACGCCACTTTTATCGGCCACATGTGGCAATACCGTGAAATAACCGACAAGAAAAAAGATGAAAGGGACCTTGTTTATCAAAACAAACTCCTGGAAGCATTGTTTAAAAATTCAACAGATGCAATCATATATTTTGACCAGGACCACCGCATCATCGACATTAACGACCGGTTTAAAGAACTGTTCGGCTACCGGCTAAGTGAAATTAAAGGCATGGATATAGATGATCTGCACGACACGGGTAAAAAAGGCTCGGGAAACCGGGAATATACCAGGCAGATGTTTGAAGGTAAAAATGTTTCTTCCGAAGGGATCCGCTACAGTAAGTACGGAAATCCGATTAACCTAATTGTTAAAGGCATCCCGGTTATAATTGAAGGAGATTTTTGTGGCGGGTATGCCATCTACACCGATATC
>PUKR01000037.1 GCA_003552365.1 Syntrophomonadaceae bacterium | reverse complement strand
TTTGATGGAATCACCGATCCGGTAGGCATGCTTGGAGTAAGGCTGGAAGTAGATGCCCTGGTGGTAAGCAGCTTGATCACTTCCCTGCACAACCTGCTTCGCTGTGTCAACCGGGCTGGAATTAACATCAATGGTATCATTCTGCAGTCCATGGCCAACTCGGAAATTGCGCTAAGTCCCGATGAACGGGATTTGGGTGCTTTCATGCTGGATATAGGCAGCGGAACTACCGAGGTTGCCTTTTTCCATAATGGAAAGCTGCAAAAGTTGGCGGTGGCCCCGGTAGGCGGAGACCACATAACCACCGACCTTGCCGCCGGTCTCAGGATAAACCACTACACCGCGGAAGAACTGAAAAAGGAATATGGTTCAGCTTTACTTTCACTCACCGAAAGTGAACCAAAAATTGAGATTCAAACTGTAGGCAGCAACGAGCTCAGGCTGGTTTCGGAAAGAGAGCTCAGCAGTTTTATCGAGCCGAGGGTACAGGAGATTTTTCAGATTATCAGGGAAGAAATGAACAAGATGGGCTGGCCTTACTTGCCGCCGGCAGGGGTGATTTTGCGCGGTGGGGTTTCTCAGATGAAAGGAATCCCCGAGGCTGCCCGCCTCTATTTTGAAAGTGATCAAGTCAGGTTGGCCAGGTTCGATATGTTCGGCATTCAAAACCCGGCTTATTCGACGGTGGTCGGACTTCTCCATTATGTCCAGCGCTACCAGCCCCGGATGTATATCCAGGAGAAGGCTAAACCCGGCAAGAAAAAAGGCCCCGGTCTTTGGCAACGAATCAAGGACTGGTTGACGGATATCGTGGACTAAGAAAGTATACCTTATTAGGAGGTGCCTTTAATGATTGAATTTGACATTGAAATGGAACAATTTGCTTCGATAAAAGTAGTAGGTATAGGCGGCGGTGGCAGTAATGCCGTAAACCGGATGATTGCCGCCGGATTGCAGGGAGTGGATTTTTGTGCGGTCAATACGGATGCCCAGGCCCTTTACCTGGCCAATGCCAGCACCAAGCTGCAAATTGGCGATCAACTGACAAAAGGGCTCGGGGCAGGGGCCAACCCTGAAATAGGGCGTAAGGCCGCGGAAGAAAGCGCTGATGACATTGAGGCCATGCTCAAAGGGGCTGACATGGTCTTCATCACTGCCGGGATGGGCGGCGGCACCGGAACGGGAGCCGCGCCGGTTATTGCTGAAATTGCTCAAAAGCTGGGGCCTTTGACTGTAGGCGTGGTTACCAGGCCGTTTACTTTTGAAGGGAAAAAGCGCAAACAGCAGGCTGATGAAGGTATAGCCTGCCTGAGGGACAAGGTCGACACCTTGATCACCATTCCCAATGATCGCCTGATGCAGGTAGTCGAAAAGAAAACCCCTATTTTGGAGGCTTTCCGGGTTGCCGATGATGTCCTGCGGCAGGGTGTGCAGGGGATCTCGGACTTGATTGCCGTCCCTGGACTGATTAACCTTGACTTTGCCGATGTCCGCACGATCATGGCGGAAACAGGCCCGGCCCTGATGGGAGTTGGGCAGGGCAGCGGAGAAAACCGCACCCTGGAGGCGGCCAAGTCGGCAACAAACAGCCCTCTGCTCGAAACTTCAATTGAAGGAGCCAAAGGTGTGTTGATTAATGTTACCGGCGGCACCGACCTGGGGCTTTATGAAGTGCATGAGGCGGCAGAAATTGTGGCCGGCCATGCCGATCCCGATGCGAATATCATTTTCGGTGCTGTAATTGACGAAAACTGTGAAGACCAGGTCCGGGTTACAGTGATTGCCACCGGTTTTAAAACCCAGGAACAGGGATTTAAACCAACCCTGGCCAGTGTAGGGAACAGTGCATATTCCCGGGGAGAGAATATTGATGCCCCGGCCTGGGCCAGGTGGCAGCAGCAGCAGGAACGGATCGTAAATGGGTAATAAATAATCTTGAAGTCATGTTGCAGCCAAAGCGCACACTCGGCCTTCTCCCATTCGGGAGGAGGCCGAGTTGCATAAAAAAATAAAAAAACCCTTTACACACAATATATTGTGTTCTATAATGGGAAAAACGCAATATATTGATGGGAGAGGGCAGCCATGAAATGTCCCTACTGCGGTGAATTCGACAGCAGGGTCCTTGATTCCCGGTCAACCCAGGATTCTTCAGCAATCAGGCGACGGCGGCAGTGTGTTAGCTGCAATAATCGGTTTACCACCATGGAAAAAATGGAAGCGGAACCGATCGTTGTTATCAAGCGCGATGGCCGGCGGGAACTGTTTGATCCGGGTAAACTGCTAAAAGGCCTTATTCTGGCCGGTCAAAAAAGGAACATACCCTTGTCCCGCTGGGAGGAACTGGTTGAAAACCTTGAACAGGAACTGCGCAGTAATTACATCAAGGAGGTTACAGCCGATCGGATCGGCGATATCCTGTTAAAGAAATTACGCAGAATTGACGAGGTCGCCTATGTGCGATTTGCCTCAGTCTTCAGGCAGTTTCCGGACGTTGAAGCTTTTAAAGCCGAGCTGGAAGATATGCTCCGGGAAAAAGAACAGTTACAAAATAAGGGAGGTTGTAAAAATTGAGTGAAGGCCCCGCATCGGTCAAAAACGGAACTAATGCTGGAACCCAAAGAGTTTTTAAAGAAATACGCAAGAGGGACGGACGGGTAGTCCCGTTTGATCCTGAGAAAATTACCGATGCCATTTTTAAAGCAGCCCGGGCAGTAGGAGGAAGTGATCGCGGCATTGCCGAAAATCTTACCCGCCAGGTAATTGAAAACATTAAAGAAAAAGTGCCCAGCGGTGTGATCCCGGCAGTGGAAGAAGTACAGGATGAAGTGGAAGTAGTTTTAATTGAAAACGGGCATGCCCGCACTGCCAAGGCCTACATCCTTTACCGGGACCGGCGCACCCGAATTCGCGATGGAAAATCAGAATTAATGGATGTCGTTAAGGAAATTTTGGTTGAAACCAACCGCGAAAATGCCAATGTCAATAATTCACCTTCGGCCAAGATGCTGCAAATTGCCATGGCAGCCAGTAAACAATATTATTTAAGCAACCTGCTGCCCGAGGAGTTTGCCCGTTCTCATGATGAAGGGGCCCTGCACATCCATGATCTCGATTATTACAGCAAAACCTTGAACTGCCTCCAGATCGATCTCTCTCACCTTTTAAAAGAGGGTTTTAACACCGGCTACGGGTACATCAGGCCGCCCAAAAGAATTGCCTCCGCTGCCGCCCAGGCGGCAATTATTCTGCAGAGCAATCAAAATGACATGTTCGGCGGGCAAAGCTTCCCCCATTTTGACCGAAGCCTGGGTGAAGTAATCAGGGGGTTGAAAACCCTCCCCGGTTATGAAGAAATCTACCAGGCCATGGAAGGGCTGATTTATAATCTGAATACCATGCACAGCCGGGCCGGAGCCCAGGTGCCTTTTAGCTCGATCAACCTGGGGACCGATACTACCGAAGAAGGCCGGATGGTCTCCAGGGCTGTTTTGGAAGCTTTTCGCCGCGGCCTGGGCAGGGGTGAAAGCCCAATTTTCCCAAACCTGGTCTTCAGGATCAAAGAGGGAATAAACTTTTATCCCGAAGATCCCAACTACGATTTGTACCGGTTAGCCCTGCAGGTGGCGGCACGGCGCATGAACCCCACCTTTAGCTTTATGGACAGTTCTTTTAACCGGCAGTACGGAGAAGAAGTTTCTTACATGGGCTGCCGGACCAGGGTTATTGCCAACCGTCACGGGCCCGAGGTTTCTGCCGGGAGAGGAAATATCGCCCCGGTTACCCTTAACCTGCCGCGGCTGGCCCTGGAATGCCGCGGGCAGCAGGACCTGTTTTTTGTCCAGCTTGACCGCCTCATGCGCCTGGGTGCTCGCCAGTTGCTGCACCGCTTTGAAGTTCTTTCCAGGCTCAAAGCCAGGGATTTGCCTTTCTTGATGGGGCAAAAACTTTACCTGGATTCAGACAAACTGGGCGCCGATGATTCGATCAGGGAAATAATCAAGCACGGGACCCTGGCTATTGGTTTCATCGGTTTGGCGGAAACCGTGCACCTTTTAACGGGCAGGCACCACGGTGAAGACAAAGAGGCCCATGCGCTGGGGGAAAAGATAGTTGAGCATATGCGCAGGCGTACAGATGCCTACAGCGATGAATACGATCTAAACTTTGTGCTGGTGGCTACTCCCGCAGAAGGTCTTGCCGGTAGGTTCGTGGCCATTGACAGGGCACGCTACGGTTCGATTCCGGGAGTTACCGACAAGGAATACTATACAAACTCAT
This sequence comes from Syntrophomonadaceae bacterium, assembly GCA_003552365.1. Lineage (GTDB taxonomy): Bacteria > Bacillota > Dethiobacteria > DTU022 > DTU022 > B1SED10-74M. The sequence continues at coordinate 1,495 of PUKR01000037.1, read as the reverse complement.
TCCATATCCCTGTGAACTACACCCTTTCGATAGCCGATAAGATTGCGGCAGAAGGAAGCTTCCACAAGTACTGCAACGCCGGGCATATCAGCTATACCGAACTGGAAGCGCCGCCGGGACAAAATATTGAAGCTGTAGACCGCATCGTCCGCCGGATGGCTGAATCCGATATCGGTTACGGCGGTATAAACTATCCGCTGGATGAGTGCCGTATTTGTGCACATAACGGGGTGTTTAACGGCAGCTGCCCCCAATGCGGCAGTCCCGATATCAGGCATATTCGCCGGATTACCGGATATTTATCCACCGATGAACGGTTTAATCATGCCAAACTAAGCGAGCTGAAGGACAGGCGGGTCCACTTCACCCCCCGTGATAACCGGTGAACCTTCGCCTGGCAGGATTGCAATCCGACAGTATTGTCGATGGGCCGGGAATTCGCCTGGCAATCTACCTGCAGGGGTGCCCGCACCACTGCCCCGGCTGTCATAACCCGGAAACCCATGACCCTGCCGGCGGATGGCCGGTGGCTTCAGGAGAACTGCTGGAAATTATCGACCGCCACTCCCGGGAAAACGGGAGCTTTACGATTGACGGGGTTACTTTGTCCGGGGGAGAGCCTTTCGAACAGGCTCCTGTCCTGGCCCTGCTTGTTGGAGAAATAACAAAAAGGGGACTAAACCTGGTTGTTTACAGCGGCTATACTTTTGAGCAGCTCCTGCAAAGGAGCAATTATGACCGAAATACCCTTTATTTGCTGGAAGCAAGCTGGTTGTTAATTGACGGACCCTTTGTCCGGGAAGAGAAAGATTTAAGTTTGTCTTACCGGGGCTCTCGCAACCAGCGTTTAATCGACCTCTCAAGGTCGCTGGCGGCCGGAGAAGCTTTAGAATGGGTTGGTGGATATGAATTTTCCGATCAAAGCTGGATTGCCGGGTGATTAACGCATTAAAACTGAAACCCGTATTGATGCTATCACGCAACCGGGCCGGGAGATGTAATTAGGCCATCTTTGGTTTATGTCGATTAATTAACCTATTGCTGGCGAGGGAGGTAGTATGGCAAACGGGCAGGAGAAAGGGTTCAAACTTTTTACCGGGGGGACGGTGCCCTACCTGCAGGCCCCGGTTCTAAATAATAATGGTTTAATAGGCCACGCCTTTTCTACCAGGAAAGGCGGCTGCAGTAAAGGACCGTTTGCATCACTTAACACCGGCTACCATACCGGAGATAAATACGATTACGTGCTTGAAAACAGGGCCCTTTTCATGGACCAGTTTGCTTATGACTACCGGGCTTTGACTTCCTCTGTCCAGGTACACGGGACCACAATCGGTATTTTCAGCGAAGCCGAACGCGGCGAAGGGGCGCTGCCTGAAACAGCCCGCCGGCAATGTGACGCCCTGGTTACAACCGAACCTAACCTGCCGCTCGCGGCTTATTCTGCAGACTGCCAGCTGATTTTTTTGGCGGCGATGTGCGAAAGACCGGTAGT
>PUKR01000127.1 GCA_003552365.1 Syntrophomonadaceae bacterium | reverse complement strand
TTATAAGACTTATCGTCAAAAGCGACACTGGGGATGCCGTGTGCGCCCCAGAATTTATCCGGGTTCAGCAGGTATTTTTCGATCACCGCTCTAATCTTTTCCAGGTCGCCACTGGCTCCGACAAATGCCGGCCACCATATGGAAGGGGTAATCACTTCAATAAACCGCCCGTTACGCCTGTCCAGCCAGGCTTGATGTTCGGCAGACCAGAGCTCCCGATCTATCCTGTCTTTTAATTTCAGCCCCCTTGCCTCATAATCGTCGGCTTCTTTATCCAGGCCGGCCTTCCGGCATAAATAAGCTATATTTATATAGGTCTGAAACAGCCAGCAGTTTAAATCCACCGCGCTGAAAAAGCGCGGTACCAGACCGATGATAAAGCTGGGCAAAAAGCTGGGCGGATAAAAACGGGGGCTGTCATCAAGGCCCGATTCCAGTCCATTTAAATAGGAAAAAAACCCGTTTCGCAACTGCCTGCTTTCTTCCCACCAGCGCAGGTTTTCCCGGAGGGGTTCCAGGACCTGGTGCAGAAAATTTTCCTTTTCCTGCGGATCCTTAAACCGCTCATAAACTCGCACCGCCGCCCAGGACTGGAGCGGTGGCTGGGAATAAAAGTCAAGCACGCCGCGAAGGTTGTCGTCAAGTTTGCTCGGAATCAGGTTGCGCTGCGATCCCGAGATAATAGTTATTCCTTTAATTTTCAATTTAAACCTGGACCTGGGAGGGGCAAAAAAGTTGCTGTCCAGCTGGGTCCGCAAAACATCCCCCGCTTTCCTCGGGTTCCATTCGCTTAAACCAAGGACATGCTGCGGGGTGTCCCAGCCCCAAATAAAGGGGAAGTAAACCTTGGCGGGAACAGACCCCCACCGCTTCATCCGGGCCCTGGGAGAATAAAGGCTGTTTTGCAGGGCCCAGGCGGCAAGTTTAAGGGTCGATTTTGCCGCTTCCCGGTTCGCTTCGTAGGGCACCGGCAACCTTCGTTCAAAACGGTCCCACCTTACCTGCGCCCCCCTTTTTAGGTTATCCAGGTTGCGCAAAGCTCTTTTAGCCCGCACAGTTAAGTTATTATCTCCGTCAGCTGAAAAAACAATAACCACCGACCAGCTTACTTTCTGACCCGGGCTTAATTCTTGCCAGCTCCCCTGCAATTCTTTACCACTGCTGTACCCGCCTTCAGACGGCAAAAAGTAAGCATACATCTTTAGACCGGGCAGACGGTGGCTGCATTTTAACTGCAAGCCTTTCTCTTTTTCTTTAAAAAAGGTAAACCCGTTAAAGTGAGGATAGGGATTTTCAATATCTCTTCCCCGCAGCGGGATTAAATAGCAGGCCGGCTTTACCACCGTCTTTTCATTTTTGCCTTCCCACTCGATTTCAAAAACAGCCAGGTTAGTCTGAAGGAAAAAAAGCCGGCTGTTAAGGATAAAGTTATCATCTTCAGCCTCTTCCTCGATACAGTAAGGATGGTAAGTTACTTTCCTGGACCGGGGGTTTTCAAACAACTTCTTGTCTTCACCGGTATAAAGGCAGGCGGCAAAATCGTAAATCCGCCCTGCACCAAAAGAAGCTATGGTAGCATATAACGCGCTGCGGGTAGCCGCTTTTTTGCCGGGCACGGCTTTAAAGCCGCAGTGGCTGCCTAGCTCGCTTAAAGGCGAACCGCTGGTACTTCCCGCCGTATAGTCGGGCGCTCCAAATGTTTCAGCATAAGAAACTGCCGGGCGAAATATATTTTGCAGCTGCCGCCTGTAAATGTAGTAGAGGGCCAGTAATAAGATCAGGACTAACGGTACTATGTACAGAAATAACAAACCTTCTTTCCTAAAGTTTTTCAGTAACAGTAATCACATTTTCTGACACCGCGCTTTCAGCTAATCAAGGCTGTTGCGGTGGCACCAAACTAAATAGATTTTTATGGTGTGATTATATCAGAATCACACCAATTAACAATCATTTTGTTACGGGTCAGCATTAACATTTTTTTTACTTCAAATACCTTAAATTTCATCCTAACATAAAAAGTGTTTCAGGCAAAATATTAGTAAAAACCACCCCTTGCCCCTTAGTTCTTTAACGAATTAGCCGATACCGATAGTAAGGGTGAGTATATTTTGAAAGGAGGGAGTGACAATTTGATTGCCAGCATTACTTCCGCAGCCACCCAGATGCAGCAGGAAAATCTCCAGGCGGAAGTGGGAGCCCGGGTTGGTAAGATGGCCCTGGACAATGCCGAGGCCCAGGGTAATGCCGTACTGGAGATGATCGAAATGCAAAAAGAAATCCAGACCCACCTCGGAAGTGAAGTGAATACCTGGGCTTAAGCGGCAAGTAATTTCTGCCAGCAGAAAGGTGGCTGCCAGTGGAATCCCTCCCCCGGGTTAACCGGGGGAGGGATTCTCTATGCTTCTTTTTTGTCAATCCTGCACAAACAATCATAATAAGCAGCCTGGGCACCCATGTCGGTCAACCGGTCTGCAGTCAGGTTATTAACGGCTGCCCCGGAATTCAACCACCATCCCTCGTAAACCATTACCGCACCGGGAGGGACCCGCTCGCTGATAATGCAATTCGTTTCTATACTGCCTCTTTTGGACGACACCCGGACAAAATCCCCATTTTTGATCTTATTCTCAGCGGCAGTTTGAGGGTGGATATAAGCTTCGGGGGTTTTTTGCCGATCAGGCAGGCGGTGAATCGAGTGAATTGAATCCCGGGGGTGAGGGGTGACAAACCAGTAGTGATAACCCTCTTCATAAAGCGAGCGATCGCTTAACTCCACCGGCTCACGGTAGCGGGGCAAAGCATCACCGCTTTCATCTTCCGCTGCTTCCGAATAAAAATGGTATTGCCCGTCCCCGGTTTCAAATTTCCGGTCAGCCCAGGGAATATCGTCTCCTCCCGGAAACAGCAGCGGACCTGTTTCTTTCAAACTTTCAAGATCAATACCGGTAGCATAGGTAAGCGGTTTCATGCCCCCGGCCAGCAGGTCGTCTGCACTTTCACCGGTAGCTGTAAAGTTTTCTATCCCCAGCCGGCAGGCCAGTTCTTTGAATATCTCATATTCCGAACGGCACTCGCCCGCAGGTTCAACCACTTTCGGCCCGTATGTTAAATACTGGTGGCCCATTGAATTGAAATAAAGGTCTTCTTCCTCCAAAAAATAAGTGGCGGGCAGGACCAGGTCTGATGCCGCGGCGGTATCGGTCATAAAGAATTCAGCAGTTACTTTAAAAGGCACCCTCTCATAAGCCCGGATCAGATCGCTGCCGCCCGGGACCTGGACCAGGGGATTGGCCCTGCTGTTATAAACAAAAGCGACCGGTGGATCCTGAAAATCTTTCAAAACCCCGGCCAACTGCCCCTTGGGATAATACCGGTTCCGCGGGTTCAAATCCGCCCCGCTGATATAGTCGTGATCCAGGTAGCGAGTGATCCGGAAATTAACATAACTGGCCCCGCCACCGGGAATACCGATATTACCGCTTAATGCAGCCAGGGCATCGATAGCCCGCACGGTATTGCCCCCGTTGCTGTGCCTCTGCAGCCCGATCCCGATTAAAATTGCCGCAGGGCTGTTTGATGCATAATCGACAGCCAGCTGCTCGATCACTCCGGGAGCTATTCCCACCAGTTCAGACGTTGCCTGCGGCGTATATTCCTTTAAGAGTTCTTTAAATTCCCCGTACCCCCTTGTGTGGCCGGTTAAAAATTCATGATCGACCAGTCCCTTGTTCACCATTACATTAGCCATAGCCAGGGCCAGTGCTCCGTCGGTGCCCGGTTTAATCCTGACATACTGGTCCGCCGATGCCGCAGTGGCCGTTTTAATGGGGTCAATCAGAATAACCCTGGCCCCATTCTCCCGGGCCTTTTTTAGATAAGACTGGTGATGGATAGCAGTGTCAGCCGGGTTTTTCCCCCAGATTATAACCAGCCTGGAATTAAGCAAATCATGATATGGATGGGCTTTAACCGCCCCAAAATCATATTTTTGAGCTGCCAAACCCGCACCCCAGCAAAGGCTGCCATAGTGAGCGGTAGATCCCCCTAAAGCACTGAAAAACCGCGACTCAACGTTTTTCTTCAGGCCCGAGTAACCCCCGTCAAAAAAATGCAGAAGGGCATGAGGGCCGTATTTTTGAAGGGTGTATTCTATCCAGCCACCCATAATTTCAAGGGCTTCCTGCCAGTCAACTCTGGTAAAAGAGCCACTCCTTTTTAGCAGGGGATGGCAAAGCCTGTCAGGATGGTAAATCCTTTCCAGGTGTTTTTTACCCTTACTGCAGATGGTGCTGCCGGTCACCGGCTGCCTGGAGTTAGGCTTGATAGATAGAACTTTGCCCTGATCGACAGTGACCAGCAAAGAACACTGGTCAAAGCAATCGTGAGGACAGGCAGTAGTAAGTTGTTTCACAGTTAATCACCCGCACTCTAAATATCGTATTTAATGCCCTGCTCACCCAGTCTGAACATACCCGCTTTAAAATCATTCAATTACATATCAAACCGGCAGGCATGAAATGAAGCTCAGATGAGCGGATATTTGTTTCAGGCTATATAATCAACAGCCTGGTAATAGCTTAGCAGATAGTTATAGCATATACTACCGGCGATTTAAAAAAGCAAGCAGTTTTTGATTAAATTTTTCCGGAGCCGTTTCCATCGGGCAATGTCCTTCCCCCGGAATAACAACCAGTTCTGAATCAGGCAATAACCCGTCCAGTTTTCTGCCCTCTTCCAGGGAAACCCATTCATCGTTTTCACCCCACAGGCACAGGGCCGGTTTTTCAACCTGGTCCAGCCGATCTGCCAGTGGAGTGGGCGTAGATCTGAGTAAATCGGCAAAGGTGCCGTCCGTTCCCTCCACCCTTAGCGGGCGCAGGTAGCCATAAACCTCTTCGGGGGAAGGTTCTCTACCGTAAGCCGATTCAAGAAGGGTTTCTATCCGCGATTCTTGCGGGATGAAGGTACCTGCCAGCACCCTGGCCCACCTGGTTAAAGGGGGGTATTTCAATAAAACATTAATGAGGGAAGGTTCGAACGGGGAAATCGCCCCGGCGGCCAGGATAATTGCGTCTGTTTTATGCGGTTCCTGTAAAGCCATTGCAGCTACTGCGGCGCCTCCCATTGAATGCCCGGCAAGGTGCCAGCTTTCACCGGGATAAAGCTTCTCGAGCATCTCCCAAAGGTAGCTGGCCCTGTTTTCAGCGGAGTGTTCAAATCCCGTTTTTCTCTCGCTGGCGCCAAACCCGGGCAAATCAACGGCTATTACCCGGTAGCCTTCCGCCGCCAGGGCCGGGGCGGTATACCGCCAGGAAAAAGTCGACCCCCCCAGGCCGTGTACTAAAAGAACATTCTTTCCTGCTCCATTTTCATGTGCATATTCATGGCCCCACTCGCGGTAATGGATTTCCACATTACCGGCTTTCACAAACTCACTGTTGGAATAAGTTAGTGCGTAACGGTCCCATCCTCCTTCTTGCAAAGGAATCAGGTAGGGGGTAATACTTAAAAGCATAACCAGCCCGGCCAATACCAGGGCGGTCCATTTTAAAAAGGATTTTAAAATAAACCCGGCAATTATTTTTCTGCGGTTTTGCATCGACAACTGAAAAATCACCGCCCTTACAAATTAAGGCAAGAAATAAAGAAATCTTTGCACCTGCTCACCCATGCTGCATAGTAACAAATACTTTAATTTTTATCTTGTTACAGTTATTATAACGTACCGGGGGTTATTTTGATTGATTATATAAACAATTCGTTATACACTGATCCGGGAGGTCTGTCGGAGGATTGCCAATGAAAATTTTTTACTACCGCCTGAGACACGTACTCTTCAACCTAATAACCAGGTTAATTCATATTCCTCTGCCAGCTTTAAAAAG
>PUKR01000248.1 GCA_003552365.1 Syntrophomonadaceae bacterium | reverse complement strand
TTGGTCAGCATTCATGACCCGGGGCTTCTGATGCTGCCCACCCACCGCCTGCTGACAGGTTTAGGAAAAAGGGATAAAGAAACCCTCGAAGAAATGATTACCGCAAATTTTAAGATTTCCTCAGAAATAAAACCGGCCAACCTGGATCGGCAAGCTTTCAAGGAAGGGGTAAACCGAGTCAGCCTGGAAGAAAACGGCTTCGGTTATATCACCCCTCAAAAAGCCTGCCTGCTGGTCCCTAAAACCGGTTTTAAAAATAAGGAGGAAGCCGCCCCTGCAGTTTCGTTGCTGCATGAGGGGCTTTTAAACCCACTTCTTGCAAATAACCAGGCTGAAGCACCCCCCGCGAAAAAAATTAATTTCTTGCACGACTTTGACAGCGCGCTAACCTCTGTTGTTGATGGTTCTGCAGATGCAGCATTTATCCTGGGGGATTTCCCAGTCGCCAGGGTATTTGAACAAACCGGCAGGGGCAGGTTGTTACCGCAAAAATCCACCTACTTTTACCCCAAAATACCGGGAGGCCTGGTGATTTATCACACTGGAAAAAGTATTTAGAGCTGCCAGTATGGGCGCAGAATTTGACAAAGGTCCTGCATGCGTTTTTGGATATGCCAGTTGGAATCCCGTTCGGCAGCTTCTTCAGTGAAGGGCAAGCCCCATTGCCCCAGGGCGTTTAACACCTGGACTACAATCTCGGCCTGCCCTTGAAGGTGGTAGCCGCCTTCAAGGCATAGTAAAATTTTTCCGCCGCACCAGCGCTCTGCCGCCTTTCGCAGCTGTTCGGCCATATTGTAGTAACCCTGTTGGGTCAGGGCCATACCGGCCAGGGGGTCGTGCCGGTAGGCATCGTGGCCGGCTGAAATCAAAAGCAGTTCAGGCTGGAACTGGTCCAATACCGGGATAACTACCTGTTCAAAAACCAGGTCGTAGTCCGCATCTCCGGTGCCTGCCGGCAGGGGCACGTTTACGTTATACCCTTCCCCTTTACCGCGGCCCACTTGTTCCATGTGCCCTGTCCCGGGGTAGGCAGGGCTCTGGTGAGTAGAAATAAACAAAACCTCGTTGTCTTCCTCGAAAGTATGCTGGGTTCCGTTGCCATGGTGTACGTCCCAGTCAACAATGGCTATCCTGTTAAGACCAAAATCGCGCTTTGCCGCAGCTGCCGCCACCGCTATATTGTTAAACAGGCAAAACCCCATTGCCCGGCTTCTTTCCGCATGGTGCCCGGGAGGGCGGTTTAACGCAAACACCTTGCTATTCTCGCCCTGCATAACCCGGTTCAGGCCGGTCAGGGCTGCTCCGGCAGACAAAAGCCCTACCCGGTATGATTCTGAAGTAATGTAAGTATCCATATCCAGGAAACTCTTTCCAGCCAGGCAGGCTTCCTCGATTGAGCGAATGTACTCGTAATCGTGGACTAAATTAATATCCTCAACCTCGGCCGGCTGTGGATCAATCCATGCGATATAATCTTCAACTCCCCGCTTATTAATCGCGGCATTTATGTACTCAAGCCTGTCCTTACGCTCGGGGTGCTGAGGATGGGTATGAAGAAGGTAGTCGGGATGATAAACCAGTCCAATTTTGTCTTTGTTTTTTTCCATGTTATCCCTCACTTTGCAAGATATTTACTATTTCAGGGCTTTATTTAACCGGTCCCATAGCTCGGGGCTGTGTTTCTTAAGAGCCACCGGCCGCCCCCGGTTGTTCACAAAAGCATGTTCAGTATACCCTTCGGCTAAAAGCTCTTCATCCCTGCGCACTTCATATTTGAAAGTAACCCTGGCATTTTTTAATCTATCCAGGCAAGTGACTATGGTCAATAGATCATCATAGCATGCCGAATGCTTGTACTCGCAATATGCCTTAAGCACAGGTAAAAAAAGGTTATATCTCTCAAATTCCTTGTATGGCAGATCTAAACTGCGCATTATCTCGGTCCGCCCGACCTCAAACCAGGTCAGGTAGTTGGCATAATAAGCCACCCCCATCTGGTCGGTGTCCTTGTAACGAACCCGCAGCGTTGTTTCATTTTGAACCAATCCAATTCCCCTTTCCAAAAAGTTGTCAACAACCCCGTCCCCCTGACAACTTTTAGCGGACGTGGGCTTTGCCCCGGTAGACTAAACCGCGGCCTGCATCCACGGTGATTGTTTCACCGTTTTCAATTAGCCCGGCCGCGCCTTCGGCGCCGACCACGGCCGGGATACCCAGGTTGACGGCGACTACCGCCCCATGGGAAGTAAGCCCGCCTTCTTCGGTAATCAGGGCCGCTGCCTTTTCAATAGCCGGTAAAAGTTCTCGGTCGGTCATTTTGGCCACCAGTATCTGTCCCGGCTGGAATTCGTTTAGATCACTTTCTTTTGTAACTACAAACGCGCTCGCGCTTGCCGATACTTTACCGATACCGGTACCTTTAACTAAAGCTTCGCCCACTGTTTCCACCCTCAATAAGTTAGTTGTTCCCGAAACCCCCACCGGAACGCCGGCGGTAATCACCACCAGGTCGCCGTTTTTTACCAGGCCCTGCTCCAGGGAGGTTTGGATCGCATTGTTGAACATATCATCGGTTGAATTAACCGGCGGGCTAATAATGGCTTTAACCCCCCGGGTTAAGGTTAGCTGGGAAGCTACCTGCCTGCGGGATGAAACAGCCACAATCGGAGCCCGTGGTTTATACTTGGAAACCATTCTCGCAGTGTGGCCGGACTGGGTAGAGGTAATAATCGCATCTGCTCCCAGTTCAAAAGCTATATTGCAGGTAGAGAAGCTGATCGCATCGGTCACCGTTTTCTTAACCGACGGGCCGTGCTGTTCGAGCAGTTTTCCGTAATCCAATCCTTCTTCGGTATGAAATGCAATCCGGGCCATGGTTTGAATGGCCTCGATAGGGTAGCTTCCCATCGCAGTTTCACCTGATAACATTACCGCATCGGTGCCGTCAATAATCGCATTGGCAACATCACTTGCCTCGGCCCTGGTCGGAAAAGGATTGCGGATCATGCTGTCGAGCATTTGGGTAGCGGTGATTACCGGTTTGCCCAGCCGGTTGCATTCGGCGATAAAATGTTTTTGTAACAGCGGGACTTCTTCCGGTTGAACTTCAACACCCAAATCGCCCCGGGCTACCATCACCCCGTCTGCCACTTCCAGGATGGAACCATAATTTTCCACCCCTTCCCGGCTCTCTATTTTGGCCAGGATCATAACCCGGCCACCTTCATCTTCCACCAGGCGGCGGACTTCCATAATATCTTCCGCGCTGCGGGTAAATGAAACGGCCAGGAAATCAACTTCATGTTCCAGGGCCATTTTAATGTCTTCCCGGTCCTCAGCTCCCAGGGCCGGTAAACTAATCCGGGTTCGGGGTGTATTGATCCCTTTGTAGCTGTGCAAATCGCCGCCATAGATAACCCGGCAATAAATTTCCTCTCCGGAAATTTCCTTTACTTCCAGGGTAATCATCCCATCATCGATTAAAACCCTGCTTCCGGGTTTCAGGTCTTCATGAAGCCCGGAATAAGTGACGCCCACCCTGCTGCCGTCTCCTGTAATTGCTTTTGTGGTGAGAGTAAAATCTCGTCCTGTTTCAAGGGTTACCGGTTCTTCAGCCAGCTTGCCTGTCCGTACCTCCGGCCCGCGGGTATCGAATAATATTCCCACATTTCCGGCAAAACTGCAGGCATCCCTGATCATTTGCAGGCGGCGGAAATGGTCGTCTCTGCTGCCATGCGACAAGTTGAGCCGGGCCACATCCATCCCCGCTTCAACAGCCTTATTTACCTGCTCCGGGTTATTGATGCTCGGCCCTAACGTGCAAACAATCTTAGTCCTTCTCATCTACGGTTTAACCTCCCGGCTGCACCGGCTATAATTTAACCGGTGGCCCCTTTATCATAATCCTGGTACTGTTCGCTGACTGCATTCTCTCCGAGCAGGTTCTCCAGCTGTTTGCGGCACTGCGGGTGATCCCTGACCCAGTAATCCTTTTTCAGCATGAGCATTTTGTTGTCTTTTTTGAAAAACAAGCATACCGGCACTTCCCCGTTTTCAGCAACCAGGGTATCTTTTAGATGTTTCAAAACTTCCTTGTCGTGCTCTTCTCCGATGATCAGGCGGTAATATTTCTGCTGGTAGCTCAAAGGCTGCAGCTTTTCCGCCAGGACCTTAACGTCTTCTTCTTCCTTGTGATCGGTCCGGCCTTCCACTAAAATAAGATTATCTTCCTGGAGCAAATCGGCATGCTGTTCAAACAAGTCCGGAAAAACTACCAGTTCTACCGTACCGGTTAGATCTTCAAGTTTAACGAAGGCCATCAACTTATTCTTTTTTGTATAAAAACGGCGCACGGAAAGGATAATCCCGCCAACCTTGGTATGGTTGTTATCCCCGATTTCGCTTAGCTCCACGCACCTGTTAAGGTTGGGCATCTGGTCAAAAACGGGGCGGTATGGCTCCAGGGGATGACCGGAAATGTAGAGGCCGAGCATCTCCTTTTCCAGGGAAAGCCGTTCTTTATCGGTAAAAGGTTCAATATTTACCAGGTTATCGGTGAGCAACTCTTCTTGCACGCTGCTGTCCATGAGCGAAAACATTGACATTTGACCGTTCTCCCTCTCCCTTTGGGCGGACTGACCCTGGGCCAGGACATCTTCCAGAACAGCCAGGTACTGGGCCCGGTGCCCGCCCAGCGAATCAAAGGCACCGCATTTTATCAGGCTTTCCAGGGTTTTGCGGTTAACCAGGCGCATATCGACCCTGGAAGCAAAATCGCGCAGCGAAATAAATGGCTTTTCCCGGCGGGCCCGGATAATTGAATCAATCGCCCCCAGACCTACGTTTTTCACGGCCGCCAGGCCGAAACGGATCCGCTTTTCCCCGACCACCGTAAAGTGAGTTTCGCTTTCATTGATATCGGGAGGCAGAACTTCAATCCCCATCCGTTTGCAGTCGGCAATGTAAAGGGCCACTTTATCGCTGTTGGAATAGTAGATGGTCATGATTGCGGCCATGTACTCAACCGGGTAATTTGCTTTCAAGTAAGCAGTCTGGTATGCAATCAGTGCGTAAGCGGCAGCGTGAGACTTGATAAACCCATAGGAAGCAAACTTCAAGATCAAATCATAAATTTTTTGACCAAGTTCTTTGCTGTAACCCTTATCGACGCAGCCCTTAATAAATTCTTGCTGCTGCTGATCCAAAATATCCTTCTTCTTTTTGCCAATGGCCCGGCGCAGCAGATCGGCCTGCCCCAGGGAAAACCCGGCTATACGGGCGGCAATTTCCATGATCTGCTCCTGGTAAACGATAACCCCATAGGTTTCTTTTAAAACCGGTTCCAAATCCGGATGGGGGTACTTAATATGCTCTCTCCCGTGCTTGCTGTTAACAAAGGTAGGGATCTGCTCCATCGGCCCCGGCCGGTAAAGGGCAACAACGGCGATAATATCTTCAAACTTGTTGGGAATTAAATCTTTGAGCGCAGAACGCATCCCGGCGCTTTCCAGCTGAAAAATGCCCGTGGTTTCCCCTCTTGAAAGCAGCTCATAAGTACCGGTATCGTCGAGGGGAATTTCCTCAATGTTAATTCGCAAACCGTGCCTTCGTTCAACGTTTTTCAAAGCCTCCCCGATAATGGTCAAAGTCTTCAATCCTAAAAAATCCATTTTCAGAAGGCCTAAATCTTCTAAAGTTCCCATCGGGAACTGGGTAACTACCGTATTGTCCGAGGTTTTATATAAAGGGACATAATTCACCAGCGGTTCGCGGGCAATGACCACCCCGGCTGCGTGAGTGGAAGCATGGCGCGGCATTCCTTCCACCGCCCGGGAAGTATCAATTAACTGGCGGTACTTTTCCTCCTGTTGGTAATGGTTCTGCAGTTCCTTGCTCTGCTCTAAAGCGCGATTGATGTTCATGTTCGGCTCCATCGGGATCATCTTGGC
>PUKR01000147.1 GCA_003552365.1 Syntrophomonadaceae bacterium | reverse complement strand
GCCCCCTTAAATGCCAAGGCATCGAGAAAAGTGAGCGGCGCAAAACTGGGGGTTGATATCGTGAAAAATGCGGAACGGGTTGCTACTTTTTGTAACGATGTTGGGGGAGATATCAGCGGAATAATTAGTGGAACCCTTGTAACCACAATTGTTATTAAACTGGTGGCGATAGTTTCTCATAGCCAGGCCGATTTTTACCTGGGGATTTTACTGGCTGCCTTGATTGCTTCGATCACAGTCGGTGGCAAGGCCTGGGGAAAGATAATTGCCATTAATTATTCAACTGAAGTTATTCTCCTGGTAGGATCTATCATTACCAAACTGCAAAAGCCGCTGACCATTTTCAGCAGAAGCGGTGACAACCTGGAGTGATCAACATGGATGGAATATTTAAGAACCTGGATTTGCCCGGTGATTTAAAAAAACTTGATGAAAATGAACTAAAAAAAGCTGCCGAAGAAATCAGGGAATATATGATCCGGACCGTCGCGGATAACGGTGGCCACCTGGCCGCCAGCTTAGGGGTAGTCGAGCTGTCCCTGGCCCTGCACAGCACCTTTGAGAGCCCGCGGGACCAGATAATCTGGGATGTGGGGCATCAGAGCTATCCCCATAAGCTTTTGACCGGCCGCTGGGAACAGTTTCCGAGCCTGCGCAAGCAAGGCGGTTTATGCGGGTTTCCAAAACCGGAAGAAAGCGAACATGACCCTTTCCTTACCGGACACAGCAGCACCTCGATTTCAGCTGCCTTAGGCCTGGCCCAGGCCCGTGATTTCAACGGCGAAGATTACCAGGTTATCGCGGTTATAGGTGACGGAGCCTTAACCGGTGGGATGGCATTTGAGGCTTTAAATCATGCCGGACATATCAAGGCTGATATGCTGGTAGTCTTGAATGACAACGAAATGTCGATCAGTTCCAACGTTGGCAGCATGTCTTCCTATTTAGCCCGTATCCGCTCCGATCCAAAATACTCCAGGATCAAAAAAGACTTTGAAAATTTTGTAGGCCGGATCCCCTGGATCGGCAAACAGGCGCTTGACTCTGCCGAAAAGATCAAGGGCGGCCTTAAATACCTGGTAATGCCCGGAGTTATATTTGAAGAACTGGGCTTTACTTACTTCGGACCCGTTGACGGCCATAACATACCGGCCCTGAAAAGAGTGCTAACCCAGGCCAACCGGATGCAGGGCCCGGTCTTGATCCATACAGTAACCGAAAAGGGCAAGGGCTACCATTATGCTGAAAAAGCCCCGGAAAAATTTCATGGAATCGGCCCATTCGATTTGGAAAACGGTCAGCTTTTGAAGAAAAAGAAGAAGTCTTCCTATACCGAAGTATTTGGCAATGCCCTGGTCAAACTCAGCCGTGAAAATCCCAGGATTACAGCTATCACTGCAGCAATGACTGCAGGAACAGGGCTTACCGGGTTTGCAGAAGAATTTCCGGATAGATTTTATGATGTAGGCATAGCTGAACAGCATGCGGTTACCATGGCCGGGGCTTTAGCTGCGGGAGGTATGCAGCCTGTAGTGGCCATTTACAGCACTTTTCTTCAGCGTGCTTACGATCAGATTATTCATGATGTTTGCCTGCAAAAACTACCGGTAATTTTTGCAGTGGACCGGGCCGGCATTACCGGTGAAGACGGTGAAACCCACCAGGGCTTGTTTGATTTAAATTATTTACGAAGCATCCCCAATATGTCCATTATGGCGCCGGCCAATGAAGACGAACTGCAGCACATGCTAAAAACAGCTTTGGAGTACAAAGATGGGCCGGTTGCATTCCGCTATCCCCGCGACAAGGTTGAAGGAGTTGAACTTGACGAACCGCAAACTCTGCCCTGGGGTAAGGCGGAACTTCTAAAGTCCGGTGAAGATATCTTAATTATTGCTGCCGGCACCCTGGTCAATTCAGCCCTTAAAGCTTCGGAAAAACTTTTCTGGCAGGGAATAAAACCGGCCTTGATCAATGCCCGCTTTATAAAACCGCTTGACGAAGACTTAATTGTTAGCTGGGCCCAAAAGTGCGGCCGGGTAGTTACAATCGAAGAAAACGTCCTGGCCGGTGGTTTCGGCAGCGGTGTCATGGAACTCCTTGAAAAACGGGGACTGGAACTGCCGGTTAAGCGTCTTGGAATCGATGATCAGTTTGTGGCACATGGCCTCCGAGCAGAAATGCTTTCAAATTATAACCTTGACGCTGATGGGATATACCGGGAAACAGTTAATTTTGTAAACGGAAAAGCTGCGAAGGAGCAAGGTTGAACCGTAAAGCCAAAAAAGTGAGGCTTGATCAACTCCTGCAGGAAAAATGGCCCCAGCTGAGCAGAAGCAGGCTGAAGGCTGAAATTATGGCCGGCAAGGTCCTGGTCAACGGAAAAGTGTGCGACAAACCGGGATCTCTGGTTAGTGAAAACGCAGGAGTAGAAATCCTCGCACCGGAAAACCCTTATGTCGGCCGCGGCGGTTTAAAGCTCGAGGGCGCCCTGAAAGACCTGGCAGTCGATGTCCGGGGTCTAACTGTTTTGGATGTCGGCGCTTCGACCGGTGGGTTTACCGATTGCCTGCTTAAAAATAGTGCAGGCCTTGTTTATGCTCTCGATGTTGGTTACGGGCAGCTCGATTACAGATTGCGCAAAGATCCAAGGGTTGTGGTGATGGAAAGGTGGAACATCCGCCAATTAAGCCCCTCAGACCTTCCCACCCGGCCCGATTTGGCTACAATTGATGTTTCGTTTATTTCATTAAAAAAAGTATTTCCGGTTTTAGCCCAATTAAAAATACCCGGGGTCCTTGCCCTCATTAAACCTCAGTTTGAAGTCGGCCGTGAAGATGCCACCCGTGGTGAAGGGGTCATCCGCGATCCTCAACTCCACAAAAACATCCTCTGCGATCTGATTTTATTTGCCTGTGAAACCTGCTACTGCTGCCTTGATGCGGCAGTTTCATCCTACCCCGGCCCCAAGGGCAACCTTGAATACTTTGCCTGTTTCAGACTAAAAGATAACAGGGACTGCCGGTGCCTTGAACTGGCCCCGGGACTTTCCGAAAAAGCAGTATATGATGCCCACCAGAGGTTTTATTAAAAAATATATAACCTATTTTTAAGAGGAATTTAGATAAAAGCGCAGAATTCTTCCTTTAAGCTGTTAGGCCCGCGGGAGCATTATTAACCCAGGGGAGGAAGCAAATGACTAAAGATATTGGACTGGTTCCAAACTGGCACAAGCAAAATACAGAACTTGTCGTGGAAAAAATAGTTAAGTTTTTTAAACAACGCGGAATTAAACTGGAGATAGCCAATGAAGAAGATGCTGACTTTTACAGCAGTGTTTCGCTTTCGGAACAGTTAAAGGACTGGTTTGGCAGGCTTGGATTGATCATAGTGGTTGGCGGAGACGGAACAATTTTGAGGGTGGCCCGTGACCTGGCTGACTGGGATGTCCCGGTTCTTGGAATTAACCTTGGCCATAAAGGCTTTTTAGCGGAAATTGAAGTGGAACAAATGGAGCGCTTTCTGCAGTACGTAGCCACTGGCGATTATAGTTGCCAGGAACGGATGATGCTTGAGGCCTGGCTTTGTCGTGGTGATGAAGAATTGGCCTACTACCTGGCCTTAAACGATATAGTAGTTGCCCGTGGTCCTTTTTCCAGGAATATTAAAGTGGATACTTTTATCAATGATGACTTTATGGAGAGCTATTTTGGTGACGGGGTTATTGTTTCTACACCGACAGGCTCCACGGCCTATTCCCTTTCTGCGGGCGGGCCGATAGTGAACCCCAGCATGGAACTTTTTGTTATTACGCCCATATGCCCTCACAGCCTCTACAACCGCTCGGTTATTGTCGATGGCTCGGACACTATGAAACTAAGGGTAGATTCCCGTCATGTGCAGGTAGTGCTTACTGTTGACGGTCAAGTTCGTTTTTCTTTAGAAGACGATGATCAAATAATGATCCGCCGGGCTAAAGAAAAAGTTAAAATGATTTGCTTTCATGATCATTCTTTTTACAGGCTTTTGCATCAAAAACTAAAAGCATAAATTTCAAGGAGGAAGAGGATGCTTATAGAACTTAAAGTGTCCAATTTTGCCCTGATCGAAGATCTCAGCTTTGATTTTTCTTCCGGGTTAAATGTGTTGAGCGGGGAAACCGGGGCCGGTAAATCTATAGTGATTGGGGCAATCAGCCTGCTTCTCGGTGAAAGGGCCAACGTTGAATATATCCGCCAGGGTGAAGATCATGCATACGTTGAAGCCCTTATTGGCTGCAATAAACAGGTTAAACCTTTGATTGACAGTATGCTTGCAGAGGCAGGTATCGAAAGCAGCGAAGAACTGATTATCGCCCGCGAACTGCAGCAGGGCGGTCGCAGCGTAGCCAGGGTTAACGGCCGGGCTGTGCCGGTAACCTTTTTAAAAGAGCTGGGACATCTTTTAGTTGACCTGCACGGGCAGCATCAGCATCAATCGCTGCTCAGGCCGGAGCAGCACCTTGAACTATTGGATTCATTCGGCGGGGCAAATATTTCCACCTTAAAGGAAGAACTAAACGAGCTATATAAAAAGCGGCAGCAGTTAAAAAATGAGCTGGCACAGCTGGGCGATGACAGCGCCGAAAGGGAAAGGCGCCTTGATGTATATGACTTTCAGTTAAAAGAAATTCGGGAAGCAAACCTGGAACCGGGTGAAGATGAAGAGCTGGCCCGGCGGGAAAAGATTCTCGCCAACGCAGAGAAGCTTTGGACTATTACCTCCATGGCCTATAATGATATCTATGCCGGTGAAGAAGATGGAGTTGCAGAAGCAATTATTGATCGTTTAAACAGAACGCAATCTTCCCTAAGTGAAGCGGCTTCCCTTGATGATAATCTTTCTTCCCTGGTTGATATGCTTGCAAGCGCCGCCGCCCAGCTGGAAGAAGTATCACATGACTTGCGTGATTACCAGGCTAAACTGGAGTTTGAACCGGGCGAACTGCAGGCAATTCAAGATCGTCTAAGCCAGATTAATACCCTTAAGCGAAAATACGGAATCACAATCGAAGAAATTATAACTTTTGCCGATCAGGTTGAATCAGAAATGGAACGCTTAAAAAACAGCGAAGAAATGGCTGAAAAACTTGAACAGGAGATCAGCGGCTTAGAGAGCCAGATGAAAGCAAAGAGCTTGAAGCTTTCCGAACTGCGCCGTGAAACTGCCGGGTCCCTGGAGGAATTATTGCAGGAAAGTTTAAAGGATTTAGCTTTGCCCGGCGCACGATTTTTAGTCGATATTCGGGGAAAAGATATTCTTTCGCCAAAGGGTATGGACCAGGTTGAATTCCTTTTCAGTGCCAACCAGGGTGAAGATGTAAAAGCTTTGAGCAAAATCATCTCCGGTGGAGAAGTATCCCGGGTGATGCTGGCCTTAAAAACTATTCTTGCCCGCCAGGACCTGGTCCCTACCCTGGTTTTTGATGAAGTTGATTCCGGGGTCGGAGGCAGCACAATTCAAGCAGTAGCGGAAAAACTGGCCCAGTTGTCCCGGCATCACCAGGTAATGTGTGTTACACACAGTCCCCAGATTGGAGCGATGGCGGACTGCCATTACCGGCTTTATAAAGAAACAGTTGGTGAAAGAACCTTAACCATGGCAGCCAAGCTGACAAAAGAAAAGGAAAGGCGGGAAGAATTGGCCAGAATGCTTGATGGGGCCAGTATAGACCAGGTTAGCCTTAACCATGTCGACAGTGTTTTAGAACGAGCCAGGCGCTTTAAAGATAAACTGGCCGGCTAAAACAAATATCATTATCTCGAAAGCCTACAGCTTCAGCCGCTGCCATTGCCCGCGATGGACCGGCAGCTGTCCAAAGTTCAGCACGGCTTGAGACATAATGGAAAATTTATTTGGCAAGACCAGCTTGTGAGGGGTGATTAAAAATTACGGACAAACTGCATGAAGAAACAATATCAACAAGTTACCTTTACCGGGGTAAAATAATTAATGT
>PUKR01000089.1 GCA_003552365.1 Syntrophomonadaceae bacterium | reverse complement strand
GGAAACTACCTCGCTGCAGCGGGGACACAATTCCTGCTCTGCTTCAGTATAAACCCAGCAGCGGGGGCATTTATGCCCGCCAGCCTTGCTAACCAGGATCTTGATCGGAGATCGCTGCCCGCTGACTGCTTCCCCGGGGGCACTTTCTTTACCTGAAATCAACTCGGCTGAAGATACAATAAAAATTGCAGAGAGTTGATCGGCATAATCCTTGATTTTTTCATAAACCTTCTCGTCGGCCCAGACGG
Source organism: Syntrophomonadaceae bacterium (assembly GCA_003552365.1). Lineage (GTDB taxonomy): Bacteria > Bacillota > Dethiobacteria > DTU022 > DTU022 > B1SED10-74M. The sequence goes on along the minus strand of PUKR01000089.1, from coordinate 5,761 downwards.
TGACCGAGCCTTCCAAAGAACTGCCGATAACCTTATCACGACGGGCCTGTTCAAGGGCCCAGGTTACTTCTTCCCTGACTTCAAGCAGGGTTTCCCAGCGGCGGCCCAACTCCCGGTCGTTCCATTGCGGTTTAGTTTCAGGCCAGTCGGCCAGCTGAACACTTTCCCTGCGGCTGCCCGGCAGGTGCCGCCACACTTCTTCAGCGGTAAAAGTAAGGATAGGCGACATCATCAACACCAGGTGTTCCAAAATTGTCATCAGGGCAGTTTGGGCCGATCGGCGCCCGGGTGCATCGGGGGTAGAGCAGTAAAGCCTGTCCTTGATAATATCAAGATAGAAATTGCTCATATCCACAACACAGAAGTTGTGAAGGGCATGGAAAAACTGGTGGTATTCATAATTTTCATATGCCTGGGTCGCCTTCTCAACCAGGTTGTTTAACCGGTAAAGAGCCCAGCGGTCCAGCTCTTCCATTTCCCCGTAATCGACGGGATCCCTTTCAGGATCAAAATCATAGCAACCGGCAAGCAGGAAACGGACGGTATTCCTGATTTTCCGGTAAACTTCTATTAACTGTTTCAAAATGTCCTCAGATAGGTTCATATCGTGGGTAAAATCGGCCGAAGTAACCCACAACCTGAGAATATCGGCTCCGTACTGCTTTATAATTTCCTCGGGAGCGATTACATTGCCCAGGGATTTAGACATCTTCTTACCTTCCCCGTCGACTACCCAGCCATGGCTTAAAACAGCCTTGTACGGCGGTTCGCCCCTGGTGGCAACGGCGGTAAGCAGGGAGGAATGGAACCAGCCGCGATACTGGTCACTACCTTCAAGGTACAGGTCGGAAGGCCAGTGCAGTTCCGGGCGGGGATCAAGCACGGCATCATGGCTGGAACCTGAGTCAAACCAAACATCCATGGTATCTTTTTCCTTCCTGAACCGATCATGCCCGCAATTTGAGCAGGTTGTTCCCGGGGGTAAAATTTCTTCCGCTTCTTTCGCAAACCATGCGTCCGACCCTTCCTTGCTGAAAAGATTGCTCACTGCTTCGATAGTATCCTCGTTAACCAGGGGTGTCTCACAATTAAGACAGTAAAAGATGGGAATAGGCACTCCCCAGACTCGCTGCCGGGAAATACACCAGTCCTGCCGCTCGGCAATCATGTTGTAAATCCGTTCTTCTCCCCATGAAGGAACCCACTTTACCTGGTTTATAGCCTGCAAAGCCTCTTTCCGGAAACCGTCAATCGAAGCAAACCACTGCTCGGTGGCCCGGTAAAGAAGCGGCAGCTTGCAGCGCCAGCAGTTCGGGTACTGGTGTTCCACCGGTGTTGACTTAATCAAGGCCCCTTTTTCCCTGAGGTCTTCGATCACCGCTTTGCCCCCCTCTTCATGGGACATTCCGGCATACTGACCGGCTTCTTCAGTAAAATATCCCCTGTCGTCAAGGGGGCTTAAAACCGGCAAATCGTAGGCCTTGCCGACAAAAAAGTCCTCGTGGCCGTGCCCAGGTGCGGTATGCACACAACCGGTGCCCTGTTCCAGGGTGACATGTTCGGCCTCGACAAGTAGTGATTCACGATCATAAAGCGGATGTTTGCAGCGCAGGCCGATCAAATCCCTGCCCTTAAAGCGCTTTACCACCGGCCAGGTTTCTTCCGCTCCCGCCAGCTTTGCAACATCTTCTAAAAGCCCTTCGGCCAGTAAATACTTTTCATCCCCGGCTTGCACCAAAACATAATCAAGATCCGGATGCAGGGCAATGGCCAGGTTGGCGGGAATAGTCCAGGCAGTGGTTGTCCAGATCAGGCAGTAGCAATTTTCAACCCCGCCTAAGAGACCGCGGTCGTCAATGAAGGGAAACTTAACGTAAATCGACTCAGAGACTTTTTGTCCATATTCTATTTCTGCCTCGGCCAGGGCGGTTTCGCAACTTGCACACCAGTAAACCGGGCGCATTCCTTTGTAAAGATGCCCGTTGGCAGCCATGGTGCCAAAAACTTTGATTTGACGGCCCTCAAATTCAGGGGCAAGGGTTAAATAAGGGTTCTCCCAGTCACCGCGGACTCCGAGCCGCTTGAACTGCTCCCTTTGTACATCAACATATTTCAAGGCGTAATCGCGGCACATGCGCCTGAATTCAAGATCGGAAATTTCCTTACGGTTTATTTTCTTGGTTTTTATTATCTGGTGTTCGATCGGTAAACCGTGGGTATCCCAGCCGGGCACATAAGGACAGTCGAAGCCGCGCATAGTTTTATACTTGTTGATGATATCCTTAAGCACCTTGTTCAACGCGGTTCCCATATGGATATCCCCGTTGGCATAAGGTGGCCCGTCATGTAAGATGTACTTGGTTGCTCCTTTACGATTTTCCCTGACCAGGTTATTTATGTCCAGGGAGTCCCAAAACTCGAGCATTTCCGGCTCACGCTGCGGCAACTTTGCCCGCATCGGAAAATCGGTTTTGGGCAGGTTTAATGTGTCTCGATAATCCATGTCTTCTTCTCCTCCGCTTAATTAGGCTGGTTATACTTATCTGCATCACAGGCAGCACCGGCATAACTGTGATATGCCTGGCAAAACTATTTATGTCTGCTCAGCCGTGCTGCTTTTGAACTGGTGACGGCGCTCACCTAAGGGAAACGGCAGCGACTCAAGCTGCTGGCCTTCGTTTCGGCTACAGTTTAGCATTCACCATCGAAGGCTTTGGGCCTCGGCGGCCTGAATCTATGCAGACAGGCCGGCTACACCCTTTGCCATAATGCCCACTGTAGCCATTTTACCTGAAATGTCCCCGGTCCAAAATATAACAACAGGGCCAAAAAGTGACTTTAAAACTTAATTGGCTGCTCAAACAAAAACTCGTCCCCTGGAAAGGGACGAGATTTCTCCCGCGGTACCACCCTACTGGCTGCAATTTTACTGCTAGCCTCCTTAACAGAGCTGATAACGGCAGCTGCCGTCCGCGCCTACACTCACTTTTGACAAGGATTTCGGGCGGAAGCTCCCGGGTGATTTGCAGCGGAATAACTTAACCGGACTCTCACCTATAACACCGGCTCTCTGCATAAGCTTAAAAATCCGCTTTTACGCCCCGTTCACAGCTTATGACCAAAATTGTAGCATGTCAACCGGCCAAGGTCAATAAGAGTGACCGGCTATCTTTTTAGTAATCGGAATCTTTTTCGTGATCCTCCTCATTGTCCCACTCTCGGGTCGATTCAAAGTCCGGCTCCGGCTCAAAATCAAACTGTGGTTCAAAATCCTGGTCAATACTGGAATCCTGCCTTGATTTATAATCCTGCCTGGGATCAAAATCGGGCTTGGGGTCGAAATCAGGCTTTGGTTCAAAATCAGGCTTTGCTTCAAAATCAGACCGCGGTTCAAAATCACGGGTAGATTCGAAATCTTTATCCGCTTCGAAATCAGGTTCCGAGCCATAATCCGGTTTTGATCCATAATCACGCTGGTAATCGAAGTGCCGCTCCGAACGCTGAGTGCGGTCGGTTTCATAATTTAGCTGCGGCTCAAATTCTTTTTTCATTTCTCTGCCGGTTATTTCCCGGTTCGCTTCTGTCAGCCAGTCTTCACTTTCCAGGTTGGAAAGTTGCGCTTCTATGAAGGAACGAAAGCGCATTTTAAAAACCTGGGCCTGCTTAAACAATTCTTCCTGCTCCGACAAAATTTTGCTTGAACGGTAACGGGCCTCTTCTACAATACGCTGGCCTTCTTTTTCTGCTTCGCGCCTGATTAGGTCTGCTTCACGTTTAGCATTTTGCTTAACTTCCTCAGCTGTTTCCTGGGCTACTACAATCGCATTGTGCATCGATTCTTCGAGCTTCTGGTAATGCTTGTTTTTCTCCTGCAGCTGACTGAGTTGATCTTTCAGTTCGGCGTTTTCCCGGAGCAACTGCTCTAAATCTTTAGCCACCTGGTCCAGAAATTCATCCACATCCTCAATGTCGTAACCCCTGAAAGCACGCTCAAACTCTTTATTCTGTATATCCATCGGCGTGATTGTCATCTCTATCCCTCCTGATCCTGTAAAATGAACAAAAATCATAATACTCTACCAAAAAAAATACTTGTCAAAATAGTAAATTTACGATACATTCCAATACCTGCTGAATTCGACAATCCGGCTGCTAATCCTGCCTGTTTAGCTGTATTTTTTCAGTTTTAGGTGTATCCTGCCCTTGCGGGTCCTTCCTTCCACCGAACTTATATACAGCCTCCCCCTTCCTCTTAGAGATAACTGGTCTCCTTCGTTCAACTGCAGGGAAGGGGAATCAACCGGGCGCCAGTTAACCATAACCAGCCCGCCTTTAACCAGGCGGACCACCTTGGACCGGGAAGCGCCAAAGCCCAGCGAAAGGATTGAATCAAGGCGTAAACTGGCCACCGTTCCCTTGATTTCTTTACCATTCTCTTTAACCAGGGGCAGTTTTTCCGGTTCACAAATCGAACAGTCCACAGGCATATTGCCTGCCTGCAGTAAATTGGAGCAAACATACTCGGCTTTCGTTTCCATGACCATAACGGCTGCGCCGCCTTCCTCCAGCATTACAATATCGCCCACCTGGTCGCGGCGCAGGCCCAAACCTAAAACAGCTCCCAGCAAATCCCGGTGACCGATTTCTGCTTCACTGCCGGGCCACCTGATAATAACCGCGGTAACCGGGGGCAGGGAACCCTTGTGTTCCGAAGGAAAAATGCACAGTGCATTTCTTTCCGCATTAGGATATCCCCCGTAAACCGTGTAGGTCAGTTCGGGGTGTTTGCCCAGGGCGGATTCGGCCAATTCAAGCTGGCGGGGGTCCAAAAAGGCAGTGCTGTAAACCCCCCTGCCGCTTACTTCCGCCAGTTTCCGGTTAAAATGTTCCTGCCACTGCTTTTCTTCTTCTGAAAGAGGAGTTTCCGCGCCCATCTATCAGCCTCCAGGTATTATTTTAAAAATATATTTGCTGGTAAATAATCTGCCGGGCAATCCGAAGCAGGATTAAAAGGATTATCGGGGAAAGATCCAGGGCTCCCATGCCCATGCTCACCGAAGGAATAATGCTGCGCAGGGGCGCGAGCAGAGGCTCCGTTAATCCATAAAGCAGCTGGTAAATCTGCTGTACTATTTCGCTTCCCCCGGTTCCCCTCATAAACCAGGACATGATAATCCTGCCCAGCAGAATATAGGTATAAATATTGATAAAAATCAACAATCCTTCCGCTACAAGGTTCATTTCATCACCTGCTTTCCATATTATTGAACAAAGCGCTGCCGATGCGTACCATGGTGGCGCCCTCTTCTATAGCCACATTAAAATCATTGGTCATTCCCATCGATAACTCCGGCAGGTCAAGGCCGGACCTGGTATTTTCATCCCTGAGTTGCCGCAGTTTTTTAAAATAAGGGCGGACTGTTTCAACATCTTCAACGTAGGGAGCCATGGTCATCAACCCGCGCACTCTAATGCGATCGTAAGTTGCCAGTCCCTCGATAAAAGCGGATAAGTCTTCCGGATTTAAGCCAAATTTGCTCTCTTCTCCGGAAACGTTGACCTGGATTAAGGTTTCAACGGTAGAATCAAATCTTTCGGCAACCTGCTGCAGTTTCCTGGCCAGTGAATGACGGTCGAGAGTATGAATCAGCGAGTATGCCGGTAAAACATCTTTAACCTTGTTAGTCTGCAGGTGGCCGATAAAATGCCACCTGGCATTCGGTAAGCTTTTCAACTGTTCGGCCGCTTCCTGGACCCGGTT
>PUKR01000215.1 GCA_003552365.1 Syntrophomonadaceae bacterium | reverse complement strand
CCAGCAGGTGGTGCGATAATAAAACCGGTTGAGCCCTCTGGAGATGGGTATAACCCGGAATCAGCACCCCTTCATATTTCTCGGCCAGGTTAACAATAGTTTCCTGGAGCAGCTTAAGGTGATGGTTAATTACAGAAATTTCTTCTTTCATGTAGAGGTGCATATCTAAAGCTACCTGGTCATTGCGGCTGCGCCCGGTATGCAGCTTGCCTCCGGCAGGTCCAATTTTTTCAGTGAGCCTTTTTTCAATATTCATGTGAATATCTTCAAAATCAAGATCGAAAGGAAACTGATCATTTTTTATTTCCTCCCTGATCTCTACAAGCCCCCTGGCAATTAAATCAGCATCCTCCCGGGAAATAATACCCTGCGCAGCCAGCATTTCCACATGAGCTAAACTGCCCTTGATATCACACATTGCCAGGCGCCTATCAAAAGGCAGCGATGCGGTAAAGTGAAGGAGTTTTTTTTCAGTGTCCTTGGAAAAACGCCCCTGCCACATCTTTTTCAGCTTTTAGCCACCTCCTGCAACTGTTTTTTTCTCTGCCGATCCATAATCCCTTTTATGGTCAGGGGCAACCCGTAAAGGTTGATAAAACCCTGTGCATCCTTCTGGTCAAATAAATCATCCGCTTCAAAAGTAACCATATCAGGGTTATAGAGGGTATGCTCCGAATCCCTGCCGGCTACCACCATGTTACCTTTAAACAGCCTCAGGCTGATCGAACCGGTCACCGCTTCCTGGGTGGAGTTCACAAAACCGGCCAAAGCCTCCCTTAGGGGAGTAAACCATAGTCCGTAATAAATCATTTCTGCATATTTTAAAGCTATTGTCTCTTTATAATGGTATGTTTCCCGGTCCAGCGTATATTGTTCCAGTTCCCGGTGGGCAAAAGTCAGCAGGGTCCCACCCGGGGTTTCATAAATACCGCGCGACTTCATGCCGAGCAGGCGGTTTTCAACCATGTCAACCCGGCCCACCCCATGCCTGCCGGCTATCTGGTTAAGCTCTTCAATTAATTCTACAGGCTTTAGTTTTTTGCCATTAACGGCATAAGGTATTCCTTTTTCAAAACTAATTGTCACTTCTTCAGGTTCATCCGGAGCCTCCATGGGATCACAGGTGAGCCTGAACATGTCTTTATCAGGCAAACGGTCGGGATCTTCCAAAATACCACCTTCAAAACTGATATGCCAGAGATTGCGATCAATGCTGTACGGCTTTTCAGCGGTAACCGGAATCGGGATGTCATGGGCGCTGGCATAATTTATGCAATCACTTCTTGACTGAAGACCCCATTCCCTCCAGGGTGCAATAATTTTTAAGTAAGGATTTAGGGCTTTTACCGCAAATTCAAATCGCACCTGGTCATTGCCCTTACCGGTAGCCCCGTGCGCTATCGCTTTTGCTCCCACTTTTTCGGCAATTTCAACCAGTTTTTTTCCGATTACCGGCCGGGCAATTGCTGTTCCGAGCAGATATTTACCTTCATAAACTGCTCCCGATTGCACCATGGGATAGATGTAATCTGTAACCAGTTCTTCACGGATGTCTTCGACAAATACTTCGGAAGCACCGCTTTTGATTGCCTTTTCTTCCAAACCTTCCAGTTCTCCTTCTCCCTGGCCCACGTCGGCTGTTACCGCCACAATGTCATAATTATATTCTTCTTTAAGCCACTTAACTATCACCGAAGTATCAAGGCCGCCTGAATAAGCCAGGACTACCTTTTCTTTACCCATTATAATCACCTTCCATTATAAAATTATGCTACATAAATTCTTTTAAAACCCGGTCGATTATCCTGAACCCTTCCTTGAGTTCCTCGTCTACAATCGTTAATGGAGGCAATAGACGCAGGATATTTTCGCCGATTGCATTAATCAGCACCCCTTCCTCCGTACACCTGGACAGGATTTCTTTTGCAACCGGCCGGTTTAATTCGAGGGCGCAAATAAGCCCGATGCCCCTAAATTCTTTAACCAGCTGCGGGTATTGCTTTGCGATTTCTTCCATGGCAGTCCTGATCATATAACCCTTTTGACGAACTTGTGCTAAAAAGTCTTCTTCCCGCAAAATTTTAAGGACCGCCTGGGCTGCACTGCATACCACCTGGTTGCCCCCAAAAGTTGTAGCATGACTGCCGGGCTGCAGCACCTCAACATACGGTTCAGCTGCCACCATTGCACCAACAGGCAAGCCTCCACCCAATCCTTTGGCAACGGTTAAAAGGTCGGGGGTAACCCCGTAGTTTTCAAACGCCCACATTTTTCCGGTCCTGCCCATGCCGCACTGCACTTCATCAAAGATAAGCAGGAGATCTGCTTCGTTACAAAGCTCTCGTAATCCCTTAATAAAATTTTCTTCAGCAACGTGTACTCCGCCTTCACCCTGAACCGGTTCAATCATAATGGCCGCTGTTTGCTGATCAACAAGGCCGGCAAATGAATTTAGATTGTTGAACTCTGCAGAGGCAAACCCTTCAGGCAGAGGTTCAAAACCCTGCTGATGCTTTGGTTGACCGGTTGCCGCCAGTGAGGCAAGAGTACGGCCATGAAAAGAATTTTTTGCCGAAATTATTTTATAACGCTCACTGTTTCTCTTTCTTGCCAGTTTAATCGCCGCTTCGTTAGCTTCTGCCCCGCTGTTGGCAAAAAACACTTTACCGCCGGGCATCGCACTTTCAACCAGCATTGCAGCCAGTTCCCCCTGAGGTTGACTGTAATACAGGTTTGATGTATGCATCAGCATTTCGGCCTGTGTTTTAATGGCAGCGGTTACCTTCGGGTGGCAGTGTCCAACTATGTTCACCGCCAGTCCCCCCAGTAAGTCAAGGTATTTCTTCCCGCTGCTGTCCCAAACATAAGAACCCTGGCCTTTTACCAGTGCTGGTGTATATCCGGGCTTTCGGCCGTAAGTATTAATAATATAATTGCTTTCAAGTGATTCAATATGATCCATCGCTTTAAAACCTCCCTTCAAGTAAGTTGCGGTTAACTGCTAACCTTTTACCTTAGTTTAGAACCGTTTATCAACAACAAACCTGGCTAAGATGCTGTTATTGCTTAACCATAGTGCCAATTCCCGAGTCGGTAAAGATTTCTAAAATCAGCGAATGAGGAACTCTGCCGTCAATTATGTGAGTCCGTCGCACCCCACCGTCCAAAGCTAACAGGCAGGATTCCACCTTAGGGATCATCCCTCCCGAGATGGCTCCACTCATAATCATTGCCCTGATCTCTTCCTTGGCTATCGAAGAAATGAATTCCTGTTTTCCTTCTTCTTCCTTGTATACACCATCTACATCGCTCAGTACAATCAGCTTCTCCGCTTTGAGAGCAACCGCCAGTTCTCCGGCAACGTGGTCGGCATTAATATTCAAGCTTTCCCCGTTCAATCCTGAGCCAATTGAGGATAGGACCGGGATATAGCCACTGTCACTGACTGCCTGGAGTAAATCAGGATTAATTTGAATAATTTCTCCCACCCTGCCCAGGTCAACACTCTCACCCGATACATCCCCGGCAGGTTGGCTGCCAACCCTGCGGGCCTGGAGAATTTCTGCATCCCTGCCGCTGAAACCAACCGCCCGTCCTCCCTGCTGGTTGAACAGGCTGACTATCTTTTGGTTAATCTTACCATTTAGCACCATTTCAACAATTTCCATGGTCTCATCATCGGTAACCCGCAAACCGTTAACAAATTTCGGCTCTTTGCCCATTTTTTCCATCACAGCGGAAACTTCTTTACCGCCTCCATGGACCAAAACCGGTTTAACTCCAATATACTTAAGTAAAACCAGGTCCACTATTACCGACTCCATCAATTCCTGGCTGACCATTGCCTGGCCGCCATACTTGACAACAAAATACTTTCCTGCAAAAGCGCGCATATAAGGCAGCGCTTCTACTAACACTTCCGCTTTCGGAATATTATTTAGTGCTTCTTGATTCATCAAGCTCACCTGCTTTTTTTCTTAAGAGCGATAATCGCTGTTAATGCTTACATATTCGTGGCTCATATCAGTCCCCCAGGCTTTCACTTCCACCGGCCCCTGTTTAAGATCAACTTTTACCTGGATATCTCGCTCCTGCAGAATTTTTTTCATCTCTTCTTCGCTAAAAGGCACCGCCCCACCATCTGCTGCCAGCTGGCAGGGTCCAATAAAAATATCAACTTTACCGGGGTTAAATTTAATCCCGGAATAACCGAGGGCAGCCAGAATACGGCCCCAGTTAGCATCTTCACCGTAAAAGGCAGTTTTAACCAGGGGTGAATTAAGCACGCTGCGGGCCATAATCCTGCCCCCCTCTTCATCCTCCGCTCCTTTAATAGTCAAGTTAATCACCTTGGTAATTCCCTCACCGTCTTCAACAATTTGAAAAGCCAATTCCCGGCATACCTGTTCCAGCATCTTCTCAAACTGCTCGCAGGCTGCATTGCCCTGCTTTATTTCAGGCCCTTCCTTTGCGCCGTTGGCCAGGATCAGGGCGGTATCATTAGTCGAAGTTTCTCCGTCTACCGTAATCGCGTTAAAGGTTTTGTTGGCAGCTTCACTAAAAAGTTCCTGGAGCAGGGATTGTTCGATGCTGGCGTTGGTAGTTAAGAAAGCCAGCATCGTGGCCATATCGGGACAGATCATTCCCGAACCCTTGGCTATCCCCGCCAGGTAGAGGTTGCCATCAGGCAAACTGCAGCTGTATGCCGAAGGTTTAATCTTAGTATCCGTAGTTAAAATTGCTTCGGCAGCATCTGTATCCGCATTTTCCCCTTCACCCAGAACAGCAACCGCCTTCTCAATCCCGGATTCAATTTTATCCATCGGCAGCGGCTCTCCAATAACCCCGGTCGAACAAACCAGAACCTGGCCGGGATTTAAATTTAAACCGGATGCAGTTAATTCAGCCATTTTAAAAGCATCATGCATCCCCTTTTCCCCGGTGCAGGCATTGGCATTGCCGCTGTTGACAACTACCGCCTGGACAGGGTTTTTAACATGTTTTTTGCATAAGTTGACCGGGGCAGCCTGAACCTGGTTCAGGGTAAAAACTCCCGCAGCCCGGCTATTCTCCTTACTGTAGATTATTGCAATATCTTTTTTACTGTTTTTAATCCCGCAGGAAACCCCTGCAGCTTCAAAGCCCGGCACCGCGGTTATGCTCCTGCCTTTTAATTGATTCCATTTAATTTCCATAGTGATCCAAATCCCTCCCGAAATATTAAAACCTTAAGCGCTCTTTCTCAGAATTAAATATTTGACCCATTAACAAGGAAGATGTTCAAGGCCTAAGCTTTCTTCCAAGCCGAACATGATGTTCATATTTTGCAGGGCCTGCCCTGCAGCCCCTTTAACCAGGTTGTCTATGGCAGAAATAATAATCAACCTGTCCGTTCTTTGATCTACTTTTAATGCCAGGTCACAGTAATTGCTGCCGCGGACAAGCCGGGTTTCAGGCAAAGCCGGCGGTTTTAAAACCCTGATAAACGGAGAATTTTCATAGAAATCGCTATAGATAGCGTTAAGCTCGATTTCATGGTTTGAACGGATAGGCCCGGCATATATTGTACTCAAGATCCCACGGATCATCGGCACCAGGTGAGGAGTAAAAGTGAGCATGACCGGTTCACCGGCCAACCTGCTCAGCTCCTGTTCAATTTCAGGGGTATGCTGGTGCGAAGCAACCCGGTAAGCTTTAAAATTTTCGCTGCATTCCGGAAAATGGAACGGCTGTTTTGGCTCTCTGCCTGCCCCGGATACACCGGACTTGGCATCAATGATTATATTTCCTGCATAGGCCGGACTGATATTTAACAATGGCGCCAGGGCTAAAATAGTGCTGGTTGGATAGCAACCCGGGTTGGCTACCAGCCTTGCGCCTGCTATTTCGCTGCGATAAAGTTCCGGGATTCCGTAAACCGCTTCTTTGAGCAGTTGTTCTTGCGGATGCTCAAGTTTATACCACTCCCGGTATAAGTCCGCTTCTTTTAACCTGAAATCAGCGCTCAAATCAATTACCCTGAACCCTTGCTTTAGCAACTCGGCTACAGTTCCGGCAGAACTGCCATGCGGCAGGGCACAAAAAACGACTTCTACACTACCCGGTATTTTTTCCACCTGCATCGGTTCCAGAACCAGGTCAACCTGTCCACTGAACTGTGGATGCACCTCACTGATTTTTTTACCGGGATTACTATCCGAGCTCAGAAAAACTGCTTCGGCATCAGGGTGAGCGTTTAATAACCGGACCAGTTCAATTCCCGTATAACCGGTTGCTCCCAGCACAGCTACTTCAGCCATATTAATTCCTCCCTCAATATAAAAAGCCCCTCATCCATTAAAGGACGAGAGGCTCGCGGTACCACCTTTATTGATCGGCTGGTAGCCGATCCGCTTAAACCGTTTTCAGGAAAAACGGCCTTGATAACGGTATAAAACCGGGAAAACCTACCCACCGGTTATGCCGGCTTCAGCTTCCACCTCCGGGGTGCGCTTCACTGTTTGCTTTTGGTCCGGACTTGCACCGACTCCGGCTCGCTTTCACCGCCACAAAACAGCTACTCTCCCCATCACAGGAATATATTCTTTAATTAATTGTTCCTTAGTGTAGCATACCTGGATAAAAAGTCAAGGGGTTTTTTATTATTTTTTTACAACGGAATGTTACCATGCTTCCGCGGCAGGCGTTCTTCCCGCTTATTGTTAATCATTCCCAAGCCCCGGATAAGGTAATCTCGGGTATGACTGGGAAATACTACTTCATCAATCCAGCCCCTTGCAGCGGCAATATAAGGATTGGCATAGCGGAAACGATATTCTTCCACCAGTTCCTGCCGCTTCTGAGTTTTATCTTCAGCTTCTTCCAGGTCTTTCTTATTTACAACGTTAACCGCACCTTCCGGCCCCATAACGGCAATTTCCGCCGATGGCCAGGCCAGGCAAAAATCTCCCCCGAGAGAACGCGAACTCATTGCGATGTAAGCACCGCCATAAGCTTTGCGCAGAATCACCGACATTTTTGGCACCGTAGCTTCAGAGTAAGCATATAACACCTTGGCCCCGTGACGGATTACTCCGCCCCATTCCTGGTCAACACCGGGCAGATAGCCTGGTACATCGACAAATGTAACCAGCGGTATATTAAAACTGTCACAAAAACGAACAAAGCGGGCTATCTTATCAGATGAATTCACGTCCAGGCAGCCCGATTTAAATTGCGCCTGGTTGGCGATAACCCCGACTGCCTGACCGGCAAGCCTGGCAAAACCAACCACGGCGTTAGGGGCATAGCCCTGGTGCACTTCCATCAAATCACTACCATCCACAATTCTTTTAATAACCTCCCGCACATCATAAGAACGGTTGGGGTTTTCAGGTAAAATACTATCTAATTCATCCCGGTTTAATTCCGGCTCCAGTGACTCTGTAAGCGGTGGATCATCTATATTATTTGAAGGCAGGAAGCTGATTAGCCTGCGAATCTGTTCAAAACAGTCATCTTCACTTTCAGCAAAGAAATGTGCAACCCCACTGGTTTCATTATGGGTCCCGGCCCCTCCCAGTTCTTCCGGGGTAACATTTTCACCGGTAACGGCTTTGATCACCTGCGGCCCGGTTATAAACATGTTGCTGGTTTGATCCACCATAAATATAAAGTCGGTAATAGCCGGGGAATAAACAGCTCCTCCTGCACAAGGTCCCATAATTACCGATATCTGGGGGATTACACCCGAACACTGGGTATTTCGATAAAATATATTACCATAACCATCGAGAGCAAAAACACCTTCCTGGATCCGGGCTCCACCCGAGTCATTCAAGCCAATTACCGGAGTACCATTTTGTGCGGCCAAATCAAGTACCCGGCATATTTTAGAGGCGTGTACTTCACTGAGAGATCCCCCGGCCACGGTAAAATCCTGGGCATAAACATAGATACCGCGCCCATCCACGGTCCCATATCCGGTAACAACGCCTTCTCCGGGATTTGGAAAATTAAGATCGCTGGCATCTTCTAATCCGGTCTGGGCAAAGGTACCCACCTCAACAAAGCTGCCTTCATCCAAAAGTTTTTCCAGTCTTTCCCTGGCTGTATACTTGCCTTTCTCGTGCTGCTTTTTTACCTTTTCTTCCCCTCCGCCGGAAATTGTCCGCCGGCGTCTCTCTTCAAGGTGCTTCAACTTTTCATCCATGGCTATCACCGCTTTCTGCAAAAATATCTATGCCTGATCCATTAAATCATCGCTCACATAATTCCACCAGGATCCCACCGGTGGAACGTGGATGTAAAAAAGCAATTCTGGCTCCTCCGGCGCCATAACGTGGTTTTTCGTCGATTAATTCAATCCCCTGGGCCTTTAACTGTTCTAGTTTCGCTTCAAGGTTGTCAACCCGAAAGGCCAAATGGTGAACACCCTCTCCTTTTTTTTCAATAAATTTTCCCACAGGACTACCTTGTTCGGTTGGTTCCAAAAACTCCATTTTACTTTCGCCTACAGGGAAAAAGGCAACCTTTACTTTTTGTTCCTCAACTACTTCAGTCCCTTTAAAATCCAATCCAATTTGATCCCTGTAAAATTTGATTGTTTTCTCCAGGTCACTGACCGCAACCCCAATATGGTCAATTTTATCAAACAAGACAAACCTCTCCTTATTTACCGATTTTGTTTCACTTTCTGACGGATAAATTCAATGATATCCTCGGTTGTAGAACCGGGGGTAAAAACTTCGGAAACCCCTTGTTCCTTCAGGTAGGTTATATCTTCCCGCGGAATGATACCGCCAACAATAACCATTATATCATGGCTTTCCTGTTCCCGCAGCATCTCCAGGACCGGTGGTAAAAGCTGCATGTGAGCGCCTGAAAGGATGCTTAAACCAATTACCTGGACATCTTCCTGTAATGCTGTTTCCACAATTTGCTCCGGCGTCTGCCTCAAGCCTGTATAAATTACTTCCATCCCGGCATCCCGCAGAGCCTGGGCAATCACCTTTGCCCCACGGTCGTGACCGTCCAGCCCAATCTTTCCAACCAGAACCCGTAGCGGTTGTTCGCTCATTTATTCATTCCTCCTTAAGCCAAGCAGTCCGAACCATCCGAACTGAAAAATTTTGTCCACAAAATTTAGGCCACCCCGGTCTAAAGCTTAACTTCCTGCTGGTATTCGCCAAGTACGTCGCGCAATGCTCCGCAAACTTCTCCAAGGGTAGCATAAGCCTTTACAGCAGATAGAATATAAGGCATTAAGTTTTCATCGGATTGGGCCGCTTTTCTTAAATCATGGAGAGCAGATGCTACCTGTCCCTGGTCACGGCTCAACCTGACTTCTTTAAGCCTTTCTACCTGACGCTTGCTGGTAGCCGGATCCATTTTCAGGAGATCTATCGGTTGCTCTCCACTGGTTTTAAAACTATTCACCCCGACGACTATCCGCTTCTGTTCTTCGACTTCCTTTTGATAACGGTAAGCGCTGGACTGTATTTCCTGCTGGATAAACCCGTTTTCGATCGCTTCGACAGCTCCCCCAATTTCATCGACACGATCTATATATTTAAGCACTTCTTCTTCAATATGGTCGGTCATATTTTCGACAAAATAAGAACCGCCTAAAGGATCTACTGTGTCAGTAACCCCGATTTCATGCCCGATAACCTGTTGCGTGCGCAGGGCCAATAAAACAGAGTGTTCTGTGGGTAAAGCGAGGGCTTCATCGCGGGAGTTGGTATGCAACGACTGGGTTCCGCCAAGCACTGCACTTAATGCCTGGAAAGCAACTCGGACGATATTGACATCGGGCTGCTGGGCAGTCAGTGCAGACCCGGCTGTCTGGGTATGGAAACGCAGCATCATGGAGCGGGGATTCTGAGCTCCGAAACGTTCCTTCATAATCCGGGCCCAAATTCTCCTGGCAGCCCTGTATTTTGCCACTTCTTCAAAAAAGTTAGAATGAGCATTAAAGAAAAAGGAAAGCCTGGGCGCAAAATGGTCGATCTCCAATCCTGCATCCAGGGCAGCCTGCACGTAAGCGATGGCATTGCTCAAGGTAAAAGCCACTTCCTGGATCGCAGTGGAGCCTGCTTCCCTGATATGGTACCCGCTGATACTGATCGTATTCCAGTTGGGGATATTTTTCCCGGCATAGTCAAAAATATCAACTACCAGCCGCATCGATTCCCGCGGCGGGAAAATGTAAGTTCCCCGGGCTACGTATTCCTTTAAAATATCGTTTTGGATAGTTCCGTTCAGTTTTTCCATTGGAATACCCTGCTTCTCGGCTACTGCCATATACATGGCAAGCAGAACAGCTGCCGGAGCATTAATTGTCATCGAGGTGCTGACCTGATCGAGAGGTATTTTATCCATCAGGATTTCCATGTCAGCCAAAGAATCAATAGCTACCCCAACTTTTCCAACCTCACCCCTTGCCAGGGGGTGATCGGAATCGTACCCGATTTGAGTAGGCAAATCGAAAGCCACACTTAAGCCGGTCTGACCTTCTTCAAGCAGGTAACGAAAGCGATCATTGGTTTCTTCGGCACTGCCAAACCCCGCATACTGGCGCATGGTCCATAAGCGTCCGCGGTACATGGTTGGCTGGATGCCCCTGGTGTAAGGATATTCACCTGGCCAGTGCAACTGTTCCAGGTAATTAAAATTTTCCATATCCAGCGGATCGTATACCCTTTTCAGTTCAAGGTCTGAATCCAGCTTAAATTCTTTGCGTTCTGGCCTTTTTTCCAGGGTTTTATTCACTTTTTCCTGCCAATTTTTCTTTTCCCGGATTAACCTTTCTTTTTCTTCATGGTAATCCATTTTTCCCCGCAGCCTCCTTTCCTTGATTATCCATATTTATGGAAAAAGACAAACCATTAACCACGATATTTGTTGCTGCTTTCATTTCACTTAACCGGTTATTTACTCTTGCTTATTTCCCGGCAAGCGCATCTTTAATCAATGGAGGAACTTTTGTCGGGAGATCGGCTACTTTAACCCCGGCTTCATTCAGGGCCTCGACTTTACTCTCAAAAGTACCCCTTCCTCTTTCGATAATTGCCCCCGCATGTCCCATCCGCTTACCCGGCGGAGCGCTTTTACCGGCCAGGTAAGCCACTACCGGTTTACTTATTGAAGAAGTTATATAGGCTGCAGCCTCTTCTTCTGCGCTGCCTCCAATTTCTCCGACCAGGATTATGGTTTCGGTTGCGGGATCTTCTTCGAATTTTTTCAACACATCAATAAAATGAAGGCCAACTACCCGGTCGCCTCCCATCCCGACCACCGTGGTGGTTCCGATGCCGTGCTCGGTTAGGTGGCCGACAATTTCATAGCATAAGGTGCCGCTCCTTGAAACCACCCCAACCGGACCGGGTACAAAGTAACGGTTCGGCATAATGCCAATTTTGGAACTACCTGAAGAAACCAGGCCGAAGGTATTGGGCCCCACTACTACAGCATCTTTTTGCCGGGCATGGGCCATTATATCCATGGCATCATGCAGAGGTATGCTTTCAGGAATTAAAACCAGGATCTTTATCCCGGCCTCCAGAGCTTCATAGGCGGCATCCCTGGCAAAAGGAGCTGGAATAAATAAAATACTGGCATCAGCGGCATGCTTTTCCACGGCTTCAAAAGCAGTTTCAAAAACGGGGACTCCTTCAACTGCCTGCCCTCCCTTACCCGGTGATACTCCGGCAACAATATTAGTTCCATAACTTAACATTTGGCCGGTATGAAATGATCCCTGTCTGCCGGTAATGCCCTGGACGATTACCCGCGTATTCTCATCGATATATATTGACATTTAACAAATACCCCTTTCTATCTATACTGTTTAGTTTTATGAGCTGATTTAGGCAAATTAAGACTCACTGCTAAGTTGAACAGCATGGCGGACAGCTTCATCCATAGAAGCAAAGGTTTTTATTCCTTCTTTCTCCAAAATTTGCTTACCTTCCGCTTCATTGGTGCCAACCAGGCGGAAAGATACCGGGAGATCAATTCCCTTGTTCTGCTTAACCTGCACAAAAGCCTCCGCCACTACATCACAACGGGTAATTCCACCAAATATATTGATCAAGAGGACTTTTGGATCGGTTCCCAAAAGCAGTTCCAGGGACTTTGATGTTTTTTCAAGATCAGCTCCTCCCCCAAAATCCAGGAAATTAGCCGGTTCCCCTCCATAGTGTTGCACCATATCGAGGGTAGCCATGGTGATACCGGCTCCATTGGCCATAACTGCGATATCCCCGCCCAGCTCAACATAGGCCAGGTCAAGCTCTTCAGCCTTTAATTCCAGGGCTGTTTTTTCTGAAATACGCGGCAGATCCGGGTGGCGGTAAAGGGCATCATCATCAATGGTTACCTTGGCATCCGCAGCGATCAAACCATCAGGAGTCAAAGCCAGCGGGTTTATTTCGGCCAACTCGGCATCCAGCTCCCTGAACATCTTGTATAACTTTGGCAATAACTTGAGCAGTTCCTTTCTCAAATCACCGGTAACCCCCATCCGGCGGCATATTTCCCTGATCACGTAACCCTGCATTCCGATGGTCACATCCACAGGATACCTGATCATCCTCTCTTCGGGCACATCCTCCACATCCATACCTCCGTCAAGGGAAGCAAGCACCACAGGCCTGTGTGCACTGCCATCAATGGTCAGGGCCAAATAAAGCTCCTGCTCAATTTTAATTTTTTCTTCTATCAAAACCTTCTCCGTGGTAAGGCCGTCTATTTCAAGATCAAAAATCCGGGCCGCTTCTTTTTTTGCTTCATCGGGGCTCGATGCAAAGCCAATTCCACCGGCTTTCCCGCGCTTACCGCTAAGAACCTGGGACTTAATAACTACTTCTCCCAGTTCATCCACCGCCCCTGTAGCTTGATCGGCACTCTCAATTAATTTGCTGCGCGGCACCGGAATATCATAACGTGCAAATAATTCTTTTCCTAAGTGTTCGTATAGTTTCAAAATGCATCCTCCATTCTCCAGTTAATTTTCCGCTAAATTTTCTTCAACTTGTTATACAAAGTAGCTAGCGAAATATTCAACGCCTGGGCTGCTTTTTTTTTGCCTTCCAAAGACTCTCCGTAGCGGGTTAAGGCCAGTTTAAGCATCTTTTCTTCCATTTTATCAAGGGGAATAATTTCATCAAAAGTCTGCACCTCGCGGGACCTCAAGCGCCCAAGGTAAGGGGCCAGGTGGTGGTGCTCAATAACCGAACCTTCGGCAATTACCATAGCTCTTTCGATAGCATTTTTCAATTCACTGATATTGCCAGGCCATTCATATTCAGTGAGTTCCTGCATGGCCGGTGGCGAGATTTCATTTATTTTTTTCCCCAGTTTTCGGCTCAAGTTGCCAATAAGTTCTTCTGCTAGAAGGGGAATATCCTCAGGCCGCCTGCGTAAAGGGGGTAAGTTGATGGTTACCTGGCTTAGACGACGGTAGAGATCTTCGGAAAAATTACCCTGCAGGGAAGCACTCAATAAATCCTCAGATGCGGAAGCAATCACCCGCACATCAACCGGAATATCCTGTTCACCTCCTATCCGTTTAAACTTCTGCTCTTCAAGGACGCTAAGAAGTTGTTGCTGCAGGTAAGGGTTAAGCGAATTGACTTCCTTGATGAACAGGGTGCTCCCCTGGGCCAGCTCTATTTTCCCCAGGCGGGTTCTCAGAATTCCGGGCATCGCCCCTTTTTCACATCCAAAAAGTTCTATTTCCTGCAAAGAGTCGGGGACAGAAGAACAGTCAACCATAATTAAAGGCCTTTTTTTACGCACACTATTGTTATGGATCGCCTGGGCAAACAGGCTTTTACCGGTGCCGGTTTCCCCGCTAATCAATACTGCCGCTTCACTGCGAGACGCTTTCCGGGCATTTTCGATGGTGGTTTTAAATATCCTGCTTTGACCGGTCAAAGACTCAAAATTAAGCCGTCCGCCTGAGAGCTGATCAATCTGGGCATAAAGGTTATCAATAACCGTATTGCTATACTTCAATTCATCCATTAGTTTTAAAATATCGCCAACCGGTTGAAATACAACAACCGCCCCCATCAGCTCTCCATCGACAATAATCGGTGAAGCATTGGAAATTACATCTGCATCGGAACCGCCCACATAAGTGCGGTAACCGGTCACCGGCTTCTGCTGGATAAGCGATTGGGCCAGGGCCCCGTGCGGTGAGACTTCAAATATATTCTGGTTAACCCTCTCTTCTTCAGCTATCCCGGTGACCCGGGTAAATGCAGGATTAACATATTTAATAGTGCCTTTCGCATCAACCACCTCGATAGCGTCCTGCACAGCATTTAGTATTGCCAAAAGCTCCCCTTTTACAAGGCGGGTTTCTAAAAGTTGTTCCCGGGAATTAATTACTGCATTCAAAACAGAACGGTCGGTTAACTCTTCCACGTTAATATCTTTACCGAAGTTTTCTTTTAAATACTCAACTACACCGGGCCGCCCCGTAGTTTCAACTACTGTTTCGATTTCAGGCAAGGAAACAAGTTTATCCAGCTCTGTCGTAATGTAATGGCTCTTCTTATCGCTATCTGTAAACCTTTCGGTCCTCTGATCAAGGCAGGCTACTCCAACCAGGTTTACTTCACTGCACTGGTTCAGCAGCCTAAAAAGTTCAATTCCAGTTTTACCTTCAATTACAAGGGCTGTTCTAATCATTGAGAAATCCGCCTTCCTTCTTCACCTTAGAATATTCGTAAATATTAGAAGAACTCCTGCTTAAAAATCCCATTTTTTGATTTTTTGTCACTAAATAAGAAACTTTATCGCTGTATAAGGAATTTAGGCGAGGCTATCACTTAAGTTTTGTCTAATTTAAACAATTGTGATATTATTTTATACTATAATGTAGAGAAGGAGGCTACACTGCTCATGGCAAGCAATAAAAAGCTGCTGGTGGTTGAAGATTCACCTCTGTTCAGGGTTAGCATGAGTAACTTCTTGAAAACGCATTACGCCTTTGAAATTGAAGAATTCAACTCGGTTAGGGAGTTAACCGAGTTTTTAAAAAAAACCGACCCCGAAGAAATCTTACTTATAATCCTCGATCAGTATTTACCGGACGGAACCGGTCTTGAAGCAATCAGCAGCTACATGGAAGAACATGAAAACTACAAACTGCCCTTTATCCTGGTTAGCGCCAGTGTAGATAAAGAAACAGTGACCAGGGCTTTCAAACAAGGCGCCAAAGATGTAATCACCAAACCGGTTAATTATGAAAAATTGAAAGAACGCCTGGATAATATTATCGCCCCTGAATACATGGTCAAAGAAAAAAAATCGATAATGGATTATTACAGCCAGATTATGAACGAAGTTAAACGAGCCAGGCGCGGCGATTATAACTTAAGCATAACTATGGCCGGGATTTTCCAAAAAACAGACTTTAAATCTATCCATAAAGAAAGCTTTTATCGCCAAATCATCGACCTGGAAAAAAAGTATCCTGATGAACTACAAAAAACCATGCGGGAAACAGATACCATTGTCAGTTTATCTCCCAGCGAATACTTGTTTATCCTGCCTTTCACCGACAAAAAAGGCACAGAAGTGATCGTAAAAAAAATCTCCACCATTTTTGATCAACTAGTATCTGAAGAAGAAAGAAAAAACCTGGTAATGGTCACCGGGACCAGTACTTACCCCGATGATGGGGATAGTTTAGATAAACTTATTGCCAAAATCGAGGAGGATTTTAAAAAGCAATCCGTCCAGCAAGCTGAAAACAGTAATGCATCTCATGGAACTTCTCCGGATGCAGCCGGAAACAAACCTGAAAAACCAGGCAGCAGTTAGCAAACATAAAAAGTAGAGAAAACGATAGTTGAACTGGCAGCAAAAACCGATTATAATTATATCGAAATAATAATAGACTATTGTGCGGGCGTGGCGGAACTGGCAGACGCGCTGGACTTAGGATCCAGTGGGAGCAATCCCTTGGAGGTTCAAATCCTCTCGCCCGCACCATTTTTTTATTAAACCAGGGGTATAATTGGAGAAGCTGTTGACAAAATCAACCACTGAAAACGATTCAGCCCAGATAAAAGTAAATAACAAAAAAGCCTGGTTAGTAACATTTTCCGGCACCGGGGTTAATCTGACCCTGGGCATTATTTATTTTTGGAGCATTATTGCCGCCTACCTGCGCGACGCACAAGGCTGGTCGGCTATGGATTCCCAGCTTCTTTACATGATCACCTGCAGTATTTTTGCCCTGTTGATGGTTCCCGCAGGTCGCATCCAGGATTCACTGGGCCCAATGGTGGCGCTTATTGCTTCAGCTTTCTTTGCCGGGGTCGGGTTGATCGGCTCCGGATTTTTTATCAGTGTTGTTGGACTTAGCATCTGCTTTGGCATCTTTTTCGGTACAGCCATGGGTTTGGGCTATTCAAAAGTTTGCCTGTAAACAGTCGAATAAAATGTTATAATAAAAAAAATGCTAATAATCTTATGTCTAAATGTTTAGGCTAAGCCAGGCTGTAAGGAGAAACACTTATCTTTATACTTAAAAGGAGCGATCTAAAATGAAAATTTTGGTATGCACAGATGGATCGGATCACAGTAAAAAAGCTCTGGAAAAAGCGGCAGTAATTGCCGAAGGATGCAACGCTCACGATGTAGCCATAATCCATGTTTATGATGAAAAACTAAATCTTTCCGCCTTACCCTGGGGAGAAGGTTATGCCCCCACTGAAAAAGATATGGAAGAGTTTAGAAGGATACTGGAAAAAAATAAAAATGAAGGGAACAAGATATTACAGGAAGGCCAGAAGTTTTTTGAAGAAAAAAATATTAAAGCTCGTACAATCCTCAAAGAAGGCCATCCTGCCGATACGATTGTTAAAGTTGGTTGCGAAGAAGGTTTTGATATAATAGTTATTGGCAGCAGGGGCCGAAGCGGCTTGCAAAAAGTATTCCTGGGAAGCGTTAGCAGCGCTGTTGTCCATGAATCAAAAAATTGCAGCGTGCTGACCGTAAAATAGCATGCTAAACAGGTTAACCGGTTAAAGATTATTCTTGTATTATTGGAAAAGCAAGCTTTTAAAAAAACAAGTTAATTTTAAACTTAACCCTTAATTGTTACCGGAAAAAAATTAATGGCATTTTTGATAGGAAAGTTATATTTGGCAGAGCTGATTTCTACTTATCAAGCTGGAAAGTTTCAACCAAATCGTTCAGACTGGCAGTATCATTTTGATCGTAGATATGGCCGGTTAATTGATCATGATCAAACCAGAGATATAAATCAATAAGATCAAGGTCTTTTTCCAATCGTTTCATGTTTTGGATAGGCCGCATTTTCCCGCGGTGAGTGATTACATACCCGGTTAAAGTAGTATAGAGGTTTTCTATGCTTCGCGCCGGATCCATATTGGTCAGGGATAAAACATTTGCTACCGTGTTATCCGGGTTAACGCTTTTAAATTGCTTAATTGCTTCATAAATATGCCTGGCAAGCGACTCATAAATTGGATCAACCCCTTTCCAGGCTAAAGGGGTAAGTTCAACTGTTTTTTCTTCAAGATAGCAAACCAGCCTGTTGCTCTGATATACTTCAAAATCTACAGTTTTAGAATCACCTTCCGGTATCTTGATAACTTTTAAACCTATACTATCCAGGTGCTCTTTTACAATTTTTTCGCCTGATTTAGACAAAAATATCCCCTCTTAAATATTCTACCAGTTACCCCACTCCGAAATAAAATTAGTAAGTTCCCGTTTCTTGGCCTGTTTTTCTTTTTTATAGTCTTCTTCGATTTCAGTAATTACTTCTGTAGGCAGACCGTGGCTCAACAGTTCATGTTCCATTTCTTCCAACAGATTGTAAAAAGAAGCATCCGCCTGTTTTTCTATTTCCTGGATTTTCCCCATGTATTTATTGGCCAGCTGAAGCTGTTGCAGCGGACCGCCGCCCTGCTCGAATTCCTTCAAGGCAGCATTAAAAAGTGTTTTTAATTCAGCTGTAATATTATCTTCCAGAGCCTGAAATCTCGGTTCGTATTTATCTATTATACTTTCTAAAGTTACCGGTTCAGAGCTTGAATTCCCATTTGATCCCGGTTTAGATTCAGGTTCAGTTTCCTCCGTCCCTTCTATTTCTATCGGCTTTGACCCAACCTCTTCTTTATTTTCCATATTGTCCATAGCATCTTTACTTCCGCCGGTTAGCGAGGCCCCGCTGATAGCGACAATCAGGGCTATAACAATAATGCATAAGGGGACCCAAACAAACCATTTCTTCCAGACCGGCCTGTAGGCTTTTATTGCAGGATTATATTCTTTTTGATCAACTTCTGCCCCGTTTTTTTCATCTTTACCTAGCATTGATTTACAATGCTTGCATTTAAAGGCTCCTTCTTTAATTTCTTCCTTGCAGAACGGGCATTCTTTAAATTCCATGGCCTTTAATATCCTTTCTATTATCTACAGCCAGGGATATAATCTAAACAAATTATAAGCAATAATTATTTATCCCTACTTAATAAAATACCATAAAAATCTGTAAAGTCGAGATTTATTTTTTCAAATTATAAAAAAGAAATTGTTACATCCACTACAATATTATGGATGGTTGTAATATTTCTGTAACATTTAGGCTATATAATTTTGAATAGTTATGTAGTTGTATAAAGTATTTAAAGGGGAACTAAAAAAGACCATGGATCCCAGGATGCAAAAACGCTGTTTTACAATCATGATCTTGCCTCATTCCGAAGAAACTGCCTGCAGTATTAGGCTGCCATTTTATATAGTACAGGTGGTAGTAATTCTTATAACTCTTTTTGTTGCCGGTGCCGGCATCCTTGGCTTCTCTTACCTGAGAGTTGCAGCCGAGTCAGAACAGGTTGAAGAGCTGAAAGAGATAAACCGGGCTCAACAAGAAGAAATAGATGCCCTTGCCATCGAAACAGAACGGGCAATCAGCCAGGTTGTAGAACTGGACGAATTGATAAACAATATTACAGAAAAAGTTGCCGACGTCGAACTGCTTGATGATGTTGAAAGTCTTCGAGCACAAGCTCATGTAAGCAAGGAAAAATTACCCCCTTCCAAACCACAAAGCCCTTATCACGTATCATTTAGCATGCACTCTTCAAACGCTCCATCGCTTCACAATCCCACTAATCCAACGTTAAAAATAGAAAATAATGATACCGTTACCAATGAACATGTTGACCGTTCATCATCGTCCAACCTGCTGCTTAGCAGGGCTGCAGAAAATGTTGCTACCCTGCAGAATGTCATCCCTGAGCAGTACGGCACTTTAGATGAAGTAGAAACCTATATAGTTAAAATAGAGAAGAAGCTGGAGGAAATAGAGGCCAAGCCAACCCTGTGGCCGGCAAGGGGGCGGATAACCTCCGGTTTTGGCACAAGAAGTAGGCCTTACGGTGGTGGATACCAGTTTCATTCGGGGGTTGATATTGCCGGTTCACGTGGTTCAACAATCAGGGCTACAGGCAGCGGTGAAGTTACCTTTTCCGGCTACCGGGGCAGCCTGGGCAATTTATTGATCATTGACCATGGCAATGGCTATGAAACCTACTATGCTCACCTGTCAAATTTTGCCGTCAGCAAGGGTGAAGAAGTTGAAAAAGGGCAAACCATTGGTTACATGGGTGCTTCAGGGCGCACAACAGGCACTCACCTTCACTACGAAGTTCATCACAATGGCTCCCCGGTTAATCCGGTACATTACATGGAAGAACATTAAGATATCCCGGCAATCAAACTCGCCCTCTTCTAATGGTTTCACCATACTCTTCGGGCAGACCGATCGCGTCAACCAGCTCCAGAAATGCTTTAGTCAACCTTTCTTTTTCAGAACCTTCGGCCATCACACTGATATAGCTCTCAAGCTTAACCAGTTTTCTTAAAGATCTTTCGGTCAACTTATATTCTTCCTCACTCACCGCCGTACCCTCCTTTTATGCCTTATATGTTAAAGATTCGAGGTAGCTGTCTGAATTCCTGCACAATTGCGAACCTGCCCTAAAATAATAGCTAACAATTTAAAGCAGTGTTACTGCCAGCCGTGCTGCATTTTGGACTGGAACCATTGCAGATAAAGCGATTGTAATGGGCGAGCAAGCAAAGGCTCTAGCCGATAAACATTAACTAACATCGAGTTGCTTTTTCAACTCCGAAGGAACGGTTATGCTTTTCCGGGTATTCAAATCGAAGGTAACCGTAGTAACATGGGCGTCGGTCACTTTTTTGCCGGATTGTTTTTTGAAAATTTGCTGGGATTTAACAAAGCTGCTGTTGCCAACTCTAACCGGTGCAGTTTTTATTACCAGTATATCACCCCTGTAACATTCGCCAAGATAATCAATATTAATATTGACCGTAGCGGTCCCAATATTTTTGACCCATAAATTGTCAAACGAACAACCCGCCTTTCGGTACCAATCTTCCCTGCCCCACTCCATATATTCAAGATACTTGGCATTGTTTACATGGCCAAGAAAGTCGACTTCGGTTGAACGAACCGGCACTTCAAGCGTTGTCTCCATAATATTATAACCTCGCTTTAAAAATATTTTACCCTTTAAATCATCATATCATATAAGCTGCGATTTGCGTATGCAAAGAAACCTTATTTATTCTAGAACAAACTCACTAACGTCCAAACTTTGCCATATTATCCTACCAGGTGGTTGGAAACCGGGTGGTAATTAATTGAGCATAAATGTTTACATGTCGCTTATTTCTTAATTTTTGTTATTTATAATTATACTTATCTTAATAAGTTTGTTTAAGAGATAGTTTACTTAATATTTACAGATTGTTTATAAAATGATCGCAGGATTTTATTTTAACCCTTAGAAGATCTAACTGGAACAACAAACAATGCATTTCTACAAAGTTACTTCTTTTTAAACACTTAATTTCAAAAATTCAACTTAAAAATTTAAGGAGGTGTTATTTAAAAGAGCAAGTACATCTTTAATTTTTCGGAACAAATGGCAAAACTAATTATTTTTAAGGGGGTTTTTATTGAAGATGCTTAAAAGAGGTTTAAGTTTGTTTGTAATTCTTCTGATGCTGGTGGCAGCACTGGCCATTGCCGGCTGTGAACCGCCGGAAGAAGAAGTTGTAGACGACGACCCGGAGGAAGAACCGGTTGATCCTGATGAACCGGAGGAACCCGATGTGCCCAATCCGGCCATGGATATGCGTGACAATACTTTTATTTTCGGAACCCATGAGCACAGCGGTGTATTTAACCCAACTCTTTACACCACTGTATATGACGCGTGGGTAGTCGAATTAGTTTTTGATACCCTTCTATCTGTAGAAGATGATGGGACATTAACCACTGATCACCGTTCGCTGGCCGAAGAAGTAGAGGTTGACGAGGAAGATTTGACCTATACCTACCACCTGCGAGAAGGAGTAGAGTTTCACGACGGTGAAGAATTAACTGCCGAAGACGTTGAATTCACCTGGTATACCCTGGCTCATCCGCATTATGATGGGCGTTTCATGGGCCACATTGAAAACATTGTCGGAGCAGAAGAGTTCCGCGCCGAAGAAGTTGATGAAATTGAAGGCATCACCGTAATTGATGAGCATACCATTGAAGCCCAGGCCATCGAGCCGCTTGCAGTGCAAAAGCACGATCTAAATATACCGATTATCCCGAAGCACTATTACAAGTGGGACTGGGATGATCCGGAGGATTACGAAGACCATTTTGTAGCTTTAAACAACGAACCCATGGGCACAGGACCGTTTGAGTTTGCAAATTATGCCGTCGATGAGCGGGTAGAGTTAACCGCTTTTGAAAACTTCTTCCTTGGTTCTCCGGAGCTTGACGACCTGATCCTGGAAGAAGTACCCTCAGACGTAGAAATTCCAGAGCTGGATGCAGGCAGTATTGACGCAGTCGATTACACCGAAGTCCCAGAAAATGTTGCAATGATGGAAGAAATCGATCATGCCCACATCGCAGAGCACATGAATAACGGATATTCCTACATCGGGGTCCACCATGAACATCCAGTCCTTGAAAACCAAAAAGTCAGGCAGGCCCTGATGTACGGTTTCCAAAGAGTTGACTGGATCGATTCTTTCTTCGAAGGGCTTGGTTCTCCTGCCCATGCGCCGGTAGCTCCCGCTTCCTGGGCTTATCCAGGCGACGATGCATTTGAACACTATGAATATGACCCTGATAAAGCCAACGAGCTGTTGGATGAAGCCGGTTATGATGAATGGTGCGAAGACGACCAGTGGAGACTGGACGATGACGGTGAACCGATCGAACTTACTTATGAAACCTACGATGATGTTGACTGGTCAATTGAAATGCCCACAATGGCCCAGGATAACTGGGAAGACCTGGGGATCAAGCTTGAAATTGAGATGAGCGAATTTACCACTCTTGCTGACACCGTAAGAATGGAACAGGATTTCGACTTGTTTAACATGGCCTGGAGCCTTGCAGCAGACCCGGACCCATACGATACATTCAGCATTGAACGTTCCGATCCGGGCGAAAACAATTCCGGCCAGTACCATAACGAAGAAGTTGAAGAGTTAATGGAAGAAGGTCGCAGAACGCTTGATCAACAAGAGCGCGAAGAAATTTACGAAGAACTCTTCGTCAAAATGAACGAAGACCTGCCATACCTGTTCGTTTATTTCAGGGACGAACACTT
>PUKR01000086.1 GCA_003552365.1 Syntrophomonadaceae bacterium | reverse complement strand
TAGAAAGCCCTATCTTCTTACTGCCCACTTCTTTTTGGGCAGTTTTTTTATGGGCGATAAGATCTCAGGCAGCGATATTTAACCGGGAAAGGAGGAGTTTAAGGGCAACGAATTTATGTCAGTAATCCAGGTGCTATAAATTTTCAGAGGAGGAACAACATGAAAACAAAATTTTTTAAGTTAAGTTTACTAATTGTTATTTTGACACTTCTTTTTGTTGTCATTGGATGCGCCGAAGAAGAAGCGGTCGTCGATGAAGAAGAAGTGGAGGTAGACGAGGAAGAAGCTGTTGACGAAGAAGCTGAAGAAGTAGCAGGCGTTATCAAGGTGGGTGCGCTTACTTCCCTGAGTGGAGTGCTTGAAGATTATGGCAATCAGTTCAAAAACGGTTTTGAACTGGGTCTTGAGTATTTAACCGATGGCACCTACCAGGTTGCCGGCCATGAACTTGAAGTGATCTGGGAAGATACAACTACCGTCCCTGACGTGGCCAGGGAAAGGGCTACAAAGCTGCTGGAAGAAGATGAAGTTGACATGTTGGTCGGAGTGGCTTCATCTTCAGATGCCCTGGCAATATCACCGCTTGCAGAAGAATATGAAACCGTCGTTATTTATGAACCGGCTGCAGCAGACAGCATTACCGGTGAATTCTGGAACCGTTACGTGTTCCGCACCGGCCGCAACACAGCCCAGGATGCCGTCGCTATGGCCGACGTAATCGCATCAGAGGGAGCCAGGATAGCGACCCTGGCCCCCGACACGGCTTTCGGGCGGGCAGGAATTGAACCCTTTATTCCCCAGGCGGAAGCAAGAGGGGCTGAAATTGTCATCCAGGAGTATCCTTCCGCAGATGCAACCGACTTTACCTCCTATATCCTGAGGATTATGGAAGAAGAACCGGACTATTTATTCGTTGTATGGGCCGGAGCCAATAACCCCTGGCGGCAGTTGTCTGAACTCGATGTCCAGGGTGCTGGAATCACTATTTCTACAGGTGCTCCTGAAATTGCAGCCCTGCGCATGATGCATGATGTAGTTGGCATGCAGGGTTTTACCGTATATTACCACAGCGTCCCACCGGCAAATCCAATGAATGATTGGCTGGTAGAAGAACACTTTGCCCGTTTTGATGCACCACCCGATATCTTTACCTCAGGTGGGATGGCCTGTGCTTCCGCCCTGGTCACTGCATTGGAAAAAACCGGCGGAGACACCGACTCCGAAATCCTTATTGAAACCATGCGGGGCATGGAGTTCGATTCCCCCACCGGTGACAGGTATTTCAGAGAAGACGACCACCAGGCAATGCAGCCACTATTCGAAGTTACCCTGGAAGAAGGCGATGATCACCCGGTTCCCGAGCTGGTTCGGGTTATCCCGGCTGATAATATCGCTCCCCCGGTAACAGTGCCAGATGATGCTGAACGGTAAGTAAGAGATCTCCCAAGTAGAATAGGAGTTGCTTCTTATGTCAGAAACACTGATAGAAACCAAGAACCTCACCATAAATTTTGGCGGTTTAAAAGCAGTAAACAAAGTCAGCATATCTATACATAAAGGGCTATTTACAACAATTATCGGACCGAATGGAGCCGGGAAAACAACTCTTTTTAATCTAATAAGCGGCCTGTTACAACCGACAGAAGGAACAGTTATTTTCAAGGGGACAGACATTACTCGTCTGTCCCCTATGCAAAGAGTAGCCATGGGCATTGGCCGTTCCTTTCAATTAACAAATGTTTTCCCTACATTAACCGTCCACGAAAATATCCGTTTAGCCCTGCAAGCCAAAAATCGGACCGGATATAGGATTTTCACTTCCTATAAACGTTTTCGCAGCTTGGAAGAAGCAGCAACCAAACTATTAGAAGATGTGCTTCTTCATGACCGCGGTAATTTCTTGGCCGGCAGTTTAAACCATGGCGAGCAACGTAAACTGGAATTGGCTATGGTTTTAGCATTAAAACCGGATGTATTGCTGTTAGACGAGCCTACAGCCGGCATGGCTTTGGAAGAAGTGCCGACCATGCTTGAACTGCTGGAAAAAACCAAGAAAGAGCAGGACAATACCATTTTATTGATTGAACATAAAATGGACCTGGTAACCAAACTTTCCGATACAGTCATAGTCCTGGTAAACGGTTCCGTTCTTACCCGGGGCACAGCCGCTGAAGTTTCTGAAGATCCCGAAGTCCTTAAAGCTTACCTGGGGGGAGGAATCTTAAATGAAACCACTGCTTGAATTAAAAAATATCTCGACTTTCATCGGGCCATTCCACATTTTGCAGGGAGTTTCCCTGGAAGTTTATCCGGGAGAAGCTGTTGTAATTTTAGGGCGAAATGGGGCCGGCAAAACCACAACCCTGCGCAGTATTGTTGGGCTCCAGCCTGCAGCCAGCGGCCAGATCACACTCGATGGAGTTAACCTGCTCGGCTTGCCCCCTTACCAGGCTGTCCGTACCGGAATTGGATATGTCCCTGAAGATTACGGAATTTTTGATTTTTTATCCGTCGAAGAAAACCTGCTCATAGCGATGTGGATCGAAGATAAAGATACCCTGGCAAGGCGCGATAGCGTTTTGGATCTGTTTCCGGCCTTAAAGGACTCATACAAGCGGCCGGCTTCCACTTTAAGCGGTGGACAGAGACAAATGCTTTCTATCGCCAGGGCCCTGGTTAATGAGAATAAAATAATCCTTATAGATGAACCAAGTAAAGGGTTAGCTCCAATTATAGTGGAAAAAGTGCGAGATGCATTACTTAAATTCAAAAACAAAAGCACAATTATCCTGGTAGAACAAAACTTTGACATGGCCTGTTCCGTCGGAGATCGTTTCTATATTATCAATGAAGGCCGCACCGAACTGAACGGGCCTATTCAAGAACTATATGATGATCAAGAGCTGCAGAGAAAATACTTGGGAGTTGTTAACGCTTAGGATTGAACCAAACTCCCGGAGAGGATGAGTAAGGCTTGCACATATTTGCAATGTTATTTATAAACGGTCTGGCAGAAGGAGCCTTGATCTTCTTAATGGCTGCCGGTTTATCCATTATTTTAGGACTACTGGGGGTAGTCAACTTTACCCACGGTACCTTGTTTATATGGGGCGGCTATGTAAGTATCTGGGTTTTTGGGCTTTCGGGTAACTTTTTTATTGCCCTGCTGGCAGCCATTGCAGCCGGAATTCTTATGGGCCTAATTTTTGAGCGGCTCTTTGTGCGGCCCGTTTATGGTAATGTCACCGCCCAGATTCTAATTACCCTTGGCTTAATGACCATCTTTACAGACATGGTACGCCTGCTGTGGGGGCCCAATCCAATCCCGGCCAACCGTCCTGATTTTATTGATGGCACCTGGATATGGGGTTCGGTAATCATTTCTCAGTACCGCATTTTTTTAATTGTAATAGGGGTTTTGGTAGCAATCGGGATCAATTTTTTAATCAACCGAACCCGGGTAGGCATGATTATGCGAGCCGGGACCCAATCCCCGGACATGGTCCAGGCTATGGGGATCAACATTAAAGTTTATTTCTCCGGCGTTTTTGCTGGAGGAGCCGCTCTGGCAGCTCTCGGTGGGGCATTATACGTACCTCTTGTCGGCAGTGTCTGGTCCGGAATGGGGATAAACAACCAGATCCTGGCCTTCATTGTAGTTATTTTAGGTGGGATGGGATCATTTTATGGCTCCGCGGTGGGCAGCATTATAATCGGTCTTACCGTGGCCATGGTTTCCTGGTTTTATCCACCCTTAACCGTATATTCAACAGTGATACTTTTAATTTTAGTATTATCACTTAAGCCCGAAGGGCTGTTTGGAACGGCGGTGAGAAGATAATGGCTGCATTAACCAACATTATAAGCAAAAATTTAACTGTTAAACCAGTTCAGGCCCTGCTCCTTTTCCTACTGCTGGTTATCCTTTTAATTATCCCCATGATATCGGGGATGACCACAATTACCCTTTTCAGTAGAATCTTTATACTGGCGATCTTTGGAATGAGCTATGATATCTTAAGGGGTTTCACCGGCATTATCAATTTAGGCCACGCCCTTTTTTTTGGAGGGGCCACCTATATTGCGGGAATTCTTTTCAACAGGGTTGGCCCTACCCTCGACGTCCTGCTTTTGGCAATCATAACCGCCTTTGTTTTGTCCGCCATAATTGCCTACATTATGGGGCAATTTGCTTTTCGGGGCACCGGCTTCAGCGGAGTTATCGCCTGCGCCATGATCACCCTGGCCTTTGGTGAAATCGTGCGTCATACTGCTGAAACCCTTCGCGATTACACCCAGGGTGCCGACGGCCTGACTTTTAGAATTCCGGAGATGTTTCAGGATCGATTCATGATGTATTATTACGCTCTCATATTTTTAATCGTTATGACCATAGTTCTCCGCCAGTTTGTAAGATCTCCGACCGGCAGGGTGCTCCAGGCTATCCGTGATAATGAGCAAAGAGCACGTTTTTTGGGATATGATACTAAGAAATACAAGTTAATCGCCCTGGTAGTAGCCGGGATGGCATCCGCTTCGGCAGGTATAATGTTCGCCCTGCTAACTCGTTTTGCCAACACTGAACTTTTAACCGTTCAAAGCACTCTAAATGCCCTCTTGTATACTATTGTAGGTGGCACCGGCACCCTTTACGGGGCGATTATCGGAACGGGTTTTGTCCAAATCGCTCAAAATTCACTGCTTGAATTAAGAGGTATACATGAGATATTCTCCCGCTGGTTAATATTTTTTGGAGCGATTTATGTTTTAGTGGTTCTTTACATGCCCAAAGGTATAATTGGAGCGTTTTATCAACTGCATGCTTCCTGGCAAAAACGAAAAAAACACGGCTAAAGTATTACCAGTGTTCCGTATTTCAATCTGCTAAGCAAAAGGAGTAAAAAATATGAGCAATCCATCAACTAATCAAGTCGGCCTGGCAAATTTAGCCATGTATGTGCCCGAAAAAGTAGAATCCAGCAAAGAAATCTCTCAAAAATCCGGTATTCCTTTAGAGGTTGTGGAAGGCAAGATGGGCCTAAAACAAAAGCACATCGCCGGTGAGAATGAACATGTGTCCGATATGGCCCTGGCTGCAGCCAAAAAAGCGCTTCGTGGCTTTGATCCGGCTAAATTGGATGCAGTAATATATTTCGGCAGTCAGTACAAGGACTACCCGGTCTGGTCATGCGCCTGCAAATTACAGTACGAACTGGGCGCCGACCAGGCATTTGCTACAGAAATCATGTCTCTTTGTGCCAGCTTCACCGTAGCCCTTCGTATGGCCAAGGGTTTGATGCTTTCTGACGAATCAATGAACAATGTATTACTGGTAATGGCCAGCAAGGAATCCTCGTTAATCGATTATACCAACCCCCGGGTTCGCTTTATGTATAACTTTGGTGACGGCGGCAGTGCTGCCCTTTTACAGAAAGGGTATGGGAGGAACCTGATCCTGGAAACTCATAACATAACTGCAGGTTTTTTTAACAAGCATGTCAAAGTGCTTGAGGGTGGATCGGTCAGTCCAATATGCCATACCCCCTGCAAAAATGGCACCGGCCTGCTTGAAGTTATCAATCCCGAAGAAATGAAGGAACACCTGGATCCAATAACTTTTACTCATTTTAAAACGGTAATTGATAAAGCCCTGCAAAAAAGTGGAAAAACCCTAGAAGACCTGGACTTCCTTGCCCCGATTCATTTTAAAAGATCGCTGCATACAGAACTTCTCAATGAACTGGGGCTTAAAGATAACCAAAGTTTTTACCTGGAAAACTACGGACACGTGCAGGCTGCAGATCAAATCATTGCCCTCACAGAGGCTACAGACAAAGGATTATTAAAAGAAGGCGACACCATAGCCCTGCTGGCAGCAGGGACCGGCTATACCTGGGGCTCGACCATACTGAGGTGGGGCTAGCTAATGCACAACGAAGGGGTCACATTTCCAAAAACCAAACGGGGCCAGGCTACTTTTGATAAAATACTAAAAGCAGCCGAACAAGTAATAAGTGAAAAAGGATACCACGAAGCTTCGATTTATGCGATTACGGAACGGGCCGGAGTAGCAATGGGCACCTTTTATCTTTATTTTAGAG
>PUKR01000185.1 GCA_003552365.1 Syntrophomonadaceae bacterium | reverse complement strand
TCCATGAAGATCCTTTGTTCTTTTTCCTGCCTATCTCTTGTTAACTGGTCTTCTCGCATTTCATCTTCAATCATAGGCCTGGCTTCTTCGTAATCTTCTGCTTCAAGGATATGTCCGTACTGTTGTTCTATTTGCGATAACTGCATTTCTGCCTGTTCAGTAGGCATTTCCGGATCTTCTTCCTCCAGCATTTCATTGATTTCAGCATAGGCATCAATGATTTGCCGGTAGAATTCTTCAACTTCTTCTTCGTCTATTTCTACTTGATCCTCATCAATTATTTCGTCTGGATTTTCTTCCAGGTAATTATCCAGGTATTGATCCAAAAAACTGGTGACGGTTAATTCAAGGGCAATTTCTTCTTCCAGTTCTTCCCTGGTCAGTCCCACCTGTTCCATTTGGGCCTCAAGCGCTTCTTCTCCGCCGAACTGGTCCTTGTATTCCATGTAACGTTCTTCCACTTCCTGGTCGGTGATTTCAATGCCCACTTCCTTGGCTTTCTGCTCGAGAAGTATGGGGATTATAAAGTTGTTTTCAAATACCTGTTCCTTGATTTCGTCTTCCATTTCTTTCATTTCGTCGCTTTCCATGTCAATCCCGTGCATTTCATACTGCGCCATCTCTTGCTGAAGGGCCATGTTAAATTCGCCCCTGGTTACTTCTTCTCCGTTAATGGTGGCTATTACTGTTCCATTTTCAGGCTCTTCGACAACTTCTTCCGGTGCCTCTACTTCCGGTTCTTCAGCAACCTCGGTCGGGCTGTCGAAAACGCCAAGCGCAAAACTTATGCCTGCTCCCGCTAAAACGATCACCGCTGCAGCGATTATAATATAAATTTTTTTACTGGTTATTTTTACAACCGGACCGTTTTCTTCCGGACCATTCTCCCGGTTTCCTTTTTCGTTCTCCATATTATATTTTTTTGCCTCCCGCTTTCTGATTATTTAAGTTAAAAACTAACCATTTGTACTGGATCCAATAATAACAGATTGTTTTTTTTCAAACAAGGGGAGGAAAAGAAAATGCATATGGTATAATATGGAAATAAGTTTGTTGACATTTTGCAAGATAATATTTTATTATTAATATAAGCTTAACGGTCGACACAACTTGAAAGGGTTCAATCGTTATTATTTCCCAGCAAATAAACGATCATTAACCGTGTAACTATGCCGGTAGCTTAGATTTAAACTGTTACGAAAGGTTTAATTCCGGTAATTCTGTACAAATATTAAACCGGGTAACCTTATTTGGAGGAGGTAAAAAGAAATGATCAACCACATAAAAACAATGTTTCTAATGATTTTTTTAACCATTATTTTACTGGTAGCAGGGGAATTGCTGCTAGGTGACGGGGGCATAGTTATTGCCTTATTTGTGGCGGTTGTTCTCAACTTTTTTGCGTACTGGTATAGCGATAAAATGGCGATCATGATGACTCGTTCCAGGCCGCTGAAAGAAAGTGATGCACCTCAGGTTTATGAGGCTGTACGTGAACTGGCCGCTAACAGCAACCTTCCTATGCCCCGGATATTCCTTATGCCTACAGAGCAGCCCAATGCATTTGCTGCCGGGCGCAATCCTGCCAATTCTGTAGTTGCAGTCACTCAAGGGCTTGTAAGTATGCTCAATCAGCGGGAATTGAAAGGGGTACTGGCTCATGAAATGGCCCATATCAGAAACCGGGATATTTTAGTCAGCACTGTCGCAGCCGTGATTGCCGGGGCATTGATGGTAATTGCCCGGTTTGGGATGTATGGAATGATGTTCGGTGGTGGCCGGAGGGATGGCCACCCGGCACTGTTATTGATCAAACTGGGGGCGATGATTTTAGCGCCTATAGTAGCAATATTGATCCGCATGGCTATTTCCAGAACCCGTGAATACCAGGCAGATGCTACGGGAGCAACTTTTGCCCGGGATCCCGAGGGTCTTGCCAGCGCCCTCCAAAAGATGGAAAGTTACGCTCGCAGGCGTCCTTTACAGGTTAATGAAGCCGCCTCACACATGTTTATAGTTAACCCTCTTTCAGCGAAAGGGCTAAGCGGGCTTTTCAGCACACATCCCCCTATTGAAGATAGAATCAAGCGTTTGCGCAGCTTAAACGTGATATAACAGGCTACAGCGATCCGGTTTTACCAGGGGATCAGGCGTTTGTTAAATGGAAAAGCCTACCTCATGGAACAGGGTTATGGCAGGTAACCCTGGCTCGATTGGTTTTCTACAACAAGGATATTCCCGGCAATGGTAGAATAAAGATTTACATGAATTAATTAAGCCTGGGAGAGTTTTGCCGATATGGATGATGGATTAAAAAATATTTATTTAAGGGACCGGAATTGCCCTAACTGTGATATTTATGAGAGCGTTTTAGATTTGATCCCCGAGCCCCTCGTAATTGTGGATCGCGAAGGGTATATTGTTTTTTTTAACCGGGCTTACGAAAATTATCTTGACATTTCCAAAGAGGAAGCGCTCGGCCGTTATGTGACTGAAGTTATTGATAATACCAGGCTGCATATCGTATCTAAAAGTGGAAAGTCTGAACTCGACTGCATCCAGAAGATTAAAAACCGAGATGCCATAGTCCAGCGAATTCCCATTGTGTCGAGTGATGGGGAAAATTTAGGAGCCATCGGCAAGGTAAATTTTCAAAACAAGGCGGAGCTTAAATCCTTAATGGACCGCCTGCGCTCTCTGGAAAATGAGCTTTCACAGTATAAGGAGCAGTCCCTTGGCCAGATGAGAGCGGCTTATACTTTTGATCAAATAATCGGCGTGTCCGAGCAGATCAATCATTTAAAAGAAGTAGCTGAAAAATATGCCGCCACCGACTTAAGCGTCCTGATCCTGGGAGAAACCGGAGTGGGTAAAGACCTTTTTGCCCAGGCAATTCATAATGCCAGCCCCCGCCAGCATGGCCCGCTTGTCAGCATCAATTGCGCCGCAATTCCCCATGAATTATTGGAATCCGAACTTTTTGGTTATGAAGACGGAGCTTTTACCGGGGCTCGTAAGAAGGGCAAACCGGGTAAATTTGAACTGGCAGACGGCGGCACCCTTTTCCTGGATGAAATCGGCGATATGCCACTAAGTATGCAGGCCAAGTTATTGCGGGTTTTGCAAAATAAGCAAATCGAAAGAATCGGGGGAATTTCATCAAGGAATATTGATGTAAGAATTATTGCTTCCACGAACCAGGATTTGGATTTGAAGATAAGTAGAAAAGAGTTTCGGGGAGATCTGCTTTATCGTTTAAATGCTGCTACTATAAAAATTCCACCTCTGCGCGAAAGACCGGAAGATATAAAAATTATTGTAGAAAAAACTTTGGCTAAACCGGAGATGCAAAAATCAATAGATGATCAGGCAGTAAGCTACCTGCAAAGTTATCGCTGGCCGGGCAATGTTCGAGAACTTATTAATGTGGTGGAGCGCCTTGTATATCTGTCCGAAGGTGAAGTTATCAGTTCCGGCGAAGTCAAACATTTGCTGGTCGACCTGTTTGAGGATAGGGACCTCGGTAGCGGTGAGGAAGCTGAAAAAAGTGAAGAAATTGATATGACTCGAAAATTTACCTCGCTATCTTCGGGAGACGAAAGCAAGAGTACCCTGGATGAACTGGTAATGGAAGTTGAAAAAAGAGCGATTATCCGGGCCCTGGAAAACTGTAGGAACAACAGGGCCCAGGCAGCTAAACAGCTTGGAATCCATCGCACTACTCTATATCAAAAATTGACCAGGCACGGGCTGGTATAAAACTGCTAAAGTGGTGTAGGGTTTTATATACAGCTATGTGTATATTGAAGACTACATAGTGTAGGTACAATCCTACGCTATTTTCTTTTTTATTGATGAACCTATAATAGATATTTTAAAGAATTAAGCTGGCTGGCAGTATTTTTTTACATGGTATTTTTAGATGGCATAACTATTGCATTATAATTAGTAAAGTTAACTGTTCTGTGCAGGCTTAACTGCAAAGACGGGTTTAGTTTTCTGGTTAAAGCTTTCCCCGGAGATGAAAAAAGCCTGATGAATGCAGAAAAATTTGAAAGGAGACTTTTATAATGACAGAAGTTAAAAAGCTTAAGTTTTGTGTTAACAACCAGTGGAGAGATTCCAGTTCAGGTCAGTACATGGAAATCACGAACAGCAGCACGGGAGAGGTTATGGCTCAGACTCCGCGCTGCACCAGTGAAGAGGTAAATGAGGCGGTGGAAGCAGCTAAAAATGCTTTTCCAGATTGGTCTGGTACCCCGGTTCAAAAAAGAGCGGACCTTATGTTTAACTTTAAAAGAAAAATCGAAGACAACCTGGATGAGCTGGCCACTTTGGTAGCCACCGAACATGGCAAAAATATGGCAGAATCACGAGGCGATGTTATTAAGGCGATGGAGGTGGTTGAAGCGGCCTGTTCTGCTCCATACCTGATGCAGGGTGATTCTTTAATGAATGTATCACCGGGGCATGATACTGTAATGTACAGGGAGCCGCTTGGAGTATTTGCCGGGATAGTCCCGATGAACTTTCCGGCCATGATCCCGTTTGGCTGGATGCTTCCCTTCTGTATTACAACCGGCAACACTTTTGTTTTGAAGGCTGCCAGCCAGGTTCCCCAGACGGCAATGCGCTTGATGGAACTGTTAATTGAAGCGGGTCTGCCTGAAGGGGTGGTCAACCTGGTAACATGCAGCCGTAATGAAGCAGAACTCTTGCTGAAACATCCGGATGTAAAAGGAATTTCTTACGTGGGTTCGAGCAGTGTGGGCAGACATATTTATAGCACGGCCGCGGCTCATGGCAAGAGGGTCCAGGTTTTAGGTGAAGCCAAGAACCATGCCCTGATTTTAAAGGATGCTATTATCGAAAGGGTTGCGCTCGGGGTAAGAAACTCGTCCTTCGGCTGTGCCGGGCAGCGCTGTATGGCTTTACCGGTAGTTTGTGTGGAAGAAGAGATTGCCGATGAAATGGTAGAGCTGCTGGTTAAGGCAGCTAAAGATTTAAAGATCGGCCCGGCTTACCATGAAGATACTGATCTCGGCCCGGTAATATCGGCCGAGCATAAAGAGAAGGTTTCCTCATGGATTGCCAAAGGTGTTGAAGAAGGGGCGGAACTGGTTTTAGACGGAAGAGATATAAAGGTTGAAGGTTATGAAAACGGTTTTTACCTGGGTCCGACTATTTTAGACAAAGTCAAGCCGGGTATGAGCGTAGGCGAAGAAGAAATTTTCGGTCCGGTTTTATGTGTGAAGAGAGTTAAGGATTTTGAAGAAGGATTGCAGATAATGAACAGCAGCCCTTATGCCAATGGTTCCTGTATATTTACTCAAAACGGTTACTATGCCCGGGAGTTTACCTATAGAACCCATGGCGGGATGGTCGGTGTCAATGTAGGGATTCCGGTTCCGGTATCCTATTTCCCCTTTGCCGGTCACAAAGGTTCGTTTTATGGAGACCTTCATGTAATGGGCAAAGACGGAGTTGCTTTCTACACCGAAGCAAAATGTGTAACCAGCCGCTGGTTTACCGAAGAGGATCGCAAGGATACCAAGATAGGAACCTGGGAAGGAACAATCCACAGGGAATAACAGTTTACCCAGGGTTTATTAAATTGTGAGGAGGCGTTTTTAGTGGAAAAAAGAGTTTTCCAAATGCCATCCAAGGTATTGTTTGGTTTAGGAGCGGTTGAAAATGCCGGTGAAGAGTTAAAGGGGCTGCAGGCTAAAAAGGCGCTGCTGGTAACTGATGAAATTATGGTAAAAGTGGGTATAGTCGATAAAGTTACCGGCAATCTTGACAGTCACGGGATTGGGCATACAATATATGACCGGGTCAGCAGTGAACCCACCCTGGATTATATTGAAGAAGGGGTTAATTTGTTTAAAGATAATCAGTGCGATTCCATTATTGCTGTAGGCGGGGGAAGCCCTATTGATGCGGCCAAGGCCATTGCTGTCATGGCTAAAAACAAAGGAGGTATCGCAGATTATAAAGGGCTTGGAAATTTGCCCCTGCCCGGAGTTCCCTTGGTTTGTGTGCCCACCACGGCAGGAACTGGCAGTGAAGCTACCCAGTTTACCATCATTACAGACCCGGTAAAAGACGAAAAAATGTTGATCGGCAGCCCCCACTTGATGCCGGATATTGCTGT
>PUKR01000093.1 GCA_003552365.1 Syntrophomonadaceae bacterium | reverse complement strand
CGTGAATATTGCAGTAACTAAGGGCCACCAATTCTCCCGGTTTTTCCAGGGTGATCGTGGCAGTTGCTTTAGGTTCGCACTTAGCGCTTCCGGCATTGGCGCCTTCAACAGACTCCCCGTGAGCTTCAAACTGGAATGTTCCCAGGTGGACGATGAACTTTTCATCTTCGGGCCTAAAGAACAGCTGGATGTAGCGGATGTGATGTTCGGTAGTATGGGGGTGGGGAATTTCTGCCCCCACGCTTAATTCAACTTCAAATGATTCTCCCTTTTTAGCCGGCCCTTTAACTTCAATTACCGGGACATGCTTTTCAGCTTTCCAGTCGGCAGATTGGACATGGTTACCAATAACACTCATTAATAATCCTCCCCTTTTCATTTTGATTTTAGCTCTGGTTAAATATTCTCCACGAAAAACAATCTTCCTTTTTATAAACAAAGATTATTTTGTTAAATAATAATGATTCCGGAGTTAGTTTTGCCATGAAAATAATTAAGTGATAAAATGCTTCCTGTGGAGTAAATTGCCTGGGGTTAATATAAAACGGGCCGAACAGCCACTATTCTTTATTATGCAAAGGGTTGAGGTGAACCAGATGTATACTGCCCAGGTTATTGATCATTTTACCAACCCGCGTAATACCGGCCAAATCCCTGATGCAGATGGGGTTGGGACAATCGGTGATCCGGGTTGTGGAGACTTTGTGCGCATCTATCTCAGGGTTAGAGCAAACAGGATTCGTGACATTGCTTTTGAGATATGCGGTTGTCCCGCTTCTATAGCTACCACTAGCGTTTTAACGGAGATGGCTTCGGGGAAAAGCCTTGATGAAGCGGTGGCAATTACTGAAGACGATGTAGTGAATGCTCTTGCAGGATTGCCTGAATCAAAAGTACATTGTTCCAACCTGGGAACGGGGGCCCTGCGGCAGGCAATAGTTGATTACCTGCAGCGCTACAAGAAAAAAAGGGAAGTTAAATAGATCTCTTAGCTATACTTCTGAGGAGGTGTTTGACAAATGGCCTATGAATGTGCAAGATGCCAGGTTGAAATAACCAACCAGGAAGATGTTTATCATCACCGGGGCAAAGACCTTTGTGAAGATTGTTATATGGAGGCCCTGCAGCAACCTAAAACCTGCGATGTGGCAGCAACTCAGCTTGCCAAGAAACACCGCCA
The DNA here is from genome assembly GCA_003552365.1 of Syntrophomonadaceae bacterium. Taxonomy (GTDB): domain Bacteria; phylum Bacillota; class Dethiobacteria; order DTU022; family DTU022; genus B1SED10-74M. The sequence continues at coordinate 5,005 of PUKR01000093.1, read as the reverse complement.
GGCTGCCGGTCAAAAAGGGACGGAAGGGTTACTTGACATCCAAAAAAAGATCCATGATTACATAAAAGAGAAAGAGAAAGTTACCCGTAATGATTTAATGGAAGCATTTAACCTGCCTGAGTGGGAGCTTGATAAGCAAATCGCCATATTAAGGCACTGTGAGCTGGTAAAAGGGAGAAAAGAAAATAACCGGGTTTACCTGGTCCTGTTCGACTACTGATCCTGGCGGGAGATAATATTTGCTGTCCGACTACTAAGCGGCAGGACGGCTAAGATGGTGATCACCCCGGATATAAGGAATGCACTCCCCAAACCGGGACCCTGGGCGGCCGCACCAAAAAAGAGGGCGCTCAGGGCAAATACAATATCGATGGTATTTTCCTGCAGGCTCATGGTGGTTGCCCGCAGTTCCGGCTTGCTAACATCGATCAACCATGCGGCAAATACCAGGGAACTGCCCTGGATCCCGAGTCCGAGAATTATCCCACAGATTATAACCAGCGCCGGCACAAAGGGGAGAAAGTAAAAGGCAACCGCACCGATACCGATAGTGATCAGTGCCGGCCAGGCTATATTTTTTCGTCCAAAATGGTCCGATAAGGCACCCGCCCCCAGGCACCCGATAATACCGGCGATACCTAGAATTACAAAAAAGTATGCCGCTTCTGTTCCCGCCGGGACAGAGGTTTCAATATGGACAGCGGCGAAAGAAACCACCCCGCTGTAAGTGAACGAGTAAAGGGCTATTCCGGCCATCACCGGGTAAACCTGTTTTTCGGCCAGTGCTTTTGTAAACTGGCCCACCGATGTAATAACCTGATCGGCCCTGGTTTTAACCGCGGGCACTTTAACTGCAGTCAAAAAAGCCATAGACAAAGAGCTGGTAAGAGCGCTAAGGATAAACCAGCTGCTATATCCATAGTGATCAATAATCAACAGCGCACCGGAAGGACCGGCCAGCAGTCCCAGGTTGATAAATATCCGGGAAGCACCCAGGTATGTGCCTATTTTACCCTCAGGGGCCATATCGGCAGCCAGGGTGGATACACCGGGAAGATACACAGCCAGCCCTACGGACTGGTAGATCCTGGCTGAAATCAGCATTTCGTAAGATGGACTGACCAGCAACAGTAAAGGAGTGGTGGCAAAAGCGAAGGTTCCCACCAGCATTAATGGGCGGGGTCCTTTTTTATCCATCAAGGGGCCCAGGAAAAAGCGCAGCAACACTGCCGCTACCCCGAAAGCTGTGTTTTGCAGGCCGGCAAAAAAGGGACTTGCGCCGATTGCCAGGCTGTAACCTGGAAAAATAGAAATGGAGGCAAACAGGTTGGCGACAAAGAAAAATACAGATCCGAAAAAAAACACCCAGTTTAAAGGAGTGCTGTAAAATTGGTCTTCTTGCTGCAAACTGTCATTTCGTATCTGCATAGAAGAATCTACCTACCCATGTCAAAGGGACGGTTCTCATGTCAAAGGGACGGTTCTTATGACATTATTTTTTGTCAAAGGTATGTCAGAAGAACCGTCCCTTTGACATTCCTTTGACATTTTAAACCCCTGGTTTCAACCGGTCGGCCAGCTCTTTACCAACGATAGCTGCGACGTCGGCGGCTACGTAATGGCCGGCCGCGGCATCAAAGAGCATGGTAGCCCAGGCAGGTTTACTTTCATCAGGAAGCCTGTAGCAAAGGCAGAGGGGCAGGCGAGGCAAAACCCGCCACTCAAAAGCCAGGTCACCGGGGCCGGCCATTTCCCATCCACCCTGGTTCAGGCAGCTTTGCTTAAGTCCCTGAAGGTCCGCTCCCCATGCTTCAGCCAATTCGTCACCGCAGTATCCTTGAAATGCCTGCTGGTAAAAGAGGCCGCCAATTTCACTTAAATTAACCCATCTCCTGGTTAAAGGGGTTCCATCTGCCCTGTCCAGGTAATGAAGCCAGAGCAATTTTTTTTGCAGTTTAGCGGGGGTGCCACAGCTTAATGTTACTTCCAGCTCCGGCCAGCTGATATAATATGTTTCCTGGAAATGCTCTCCGCATAAAACCGGTTTTCCTTCCCGGTCGTGCATTATGCTTACGGCAGCAAAGCGGGCGATTTCCTGAGGGTTGCGTTCCTTTAAGCTTGTTTTGTATTCCCGGCAGCGCTCCTTTAAAGCCTGCTCTCTTTTTTCCTGGTTAGCTTCGCTGTTCAAGCCAAATAGTTGTTTATCCTGGTGGTTAGAACCCAATTTTTCACCCTCCGCGGATTAAGTGCTGCGCTCATTATAGCGATTTTTAAAGTGGAAAGTCAAACTTTTGTATATGTTTGGAGGAACATTTTTACCTGGTAGAGAAATTAAATTTAAGGAGCTGATCAACAATGAAAATCGGTATTGCCGGTTATGGTAAGATGGGACGAATGATTCGTCAAACAGCTATGGAAAGAGGTCATGAAGTGCCTGTAATTGTGGACCCCAATTATAGTCCGGATGAAGTTACCGAGCGAAAATTATCTTCCACATCCTTGCCGCTTGATGTTATAATTGATTTTACTACTCCGGACTCGGTTCTGGATAACATCAAAAGCTACGGTAATCTTAAAATACCTGCAGTAATCGGAACCACCGGCTGGTATAGTCAAATGGAGCAGGTGGCCCGGATTGTTAAAGACAGTGGAATTGGCTTGATCTGGTCGGGCAATTTTTCGTTGGGAGTAAACTTATTTTTCCAGCTGGTTAAAGGGGCCGGCAGCCTGATGAACCGTTTCTCCGAATACGATGTCATGGTTCATGAATATCATCATCGCCAAAAGGCGGACAGTCCATCGGGAACTGCCCAGATGATTGCCGACATCCTGGTTGATGTTATGGATCGGAAAGCATTACCGCTCAGCGAAAACCCGGACAGAAAGTTGAAGGAGGGTGAGTTGCACGTATCTTCGACCAGGGGCGGCTTTATTCCGGGCAGCCACCAGGTGATTTTTGACAGTGAAGTTGACACGATAAAATTGGAACACTGCGCCAGGAACCGTACCGGGTTCGCCAAAGGAGCAGTAATGGCAGCGGAATGGATTAAGGGCAGGAAAGGGCTTTATAATATTGATGATATGATGCAGTCGATCATTAAAGGCGACTGATAAAGCTTTAAAATACACTATGGGAGTGTTAGCAATGGAACATATCTTTAGGGGAGTGCATACCGCCCTGATTACACCATTTACCTCCACCGGGGCGGTAGATATCGGGGCATTTAAGCGCCTCGTGGAATTTCAGATTGAATCCGGTATAGATGGACTGGTGCCCTGCGGGACTACCGGAGAAAGCTCGACCCTTTCGCACGACGAGCATGACCGGGTGATTGCGTTAACCGTGCAGTACGCGGACGGGCGGGTGCCGGTTATTGCCGGGACGGGAAGCAACGCTACTCACGAGGCGATTCAGCTTTCCCAGCATGCCGAGCAATCCGGGGTTGATGCTGTTTTGCTGGTCAACCCTTATTATGTCAAACCTACTCAAAAAGGACTCTACCATCATTTTAAGGCCATTGCCGAGTCGGTTTCGATTCCCTGTATTCCCTACAACATAAAAAGCCGCAGCGGGGTTAACCTGGAAAATGATACCCTGCACCAGTTGATGAGCGAGCATGATAATATTGTCGGGGTTAAGGAAGCTTCAGGTGATCTGGAGCAGATGAAAAAATTAATAAAGCTGAGCCATGATCAATTTTACATCCTGTGTGGGGACGACAACATGACCGTAGATTTGATTGAAGCCGGGGGGAACGGGGTTGTTTCGGTGGGGGCAAACCTGATCCCCGGAAAAATGAAAGAAATGGTCCACAGCGCCCTGGACGGTCACCTGGAAAAGGCCAGGGAACTGGAAGAAAAACTAATGCCCTTTTTTAAAGCTTGCTTTGTGGAAACCAACCCGATCCCGATTAAAACAGCAATGGCAATGAAGGGCTGGTGCCAGGAAGTTTTCCGCCTGCCAATGTGCACTGTATCCAGCGAAGAAAACTATAATGTTATTCGGGATGCGGTTTCCGCTATGAAAATACCCGGTGCCGATAGTTATGCTTAACGACCAATAAATCTAAACTACTATAATAAGCAGGTGTTAGTCATGGCCAGGATAAATTCAAACTACCGTAAATTAAGTGCCGGTTATTTATTTCCCGAAATCGGCAGAAGGGTTAAGCAGTTCAGGGAGCAAAATCCGCAGGCTGAAGTTCACCGGCTTGGAATTGGCAATACCACCGAACCCCTGACGCCGCATGTGGTTGATGGACTGACTGAGGGGGCCCGCCGTCTTGGTTCTCCTGAAACTTACACAGGTTACGGCGATGAACAGGGAGAAGAAGAGCTGCGCGAAGCTTTGGTAAAATTTTATGCAGCCAGGGGAGTATCCCTTGAGGCAGACGAAGTATTTATCAGCGACGGGGCCAAACCTGACGCCGGAAACATCCAGTCTATTTTTAGCACAGACAACCTCGTGGCTTTTCAAGACCCTGCTTACCCGGTTTATGTTGATACTAATGTTATTGCCGGCCGTTCGGCAGAATTTAATCAACAAGCAGGCAATTATTCCGGTTTTGTTTATATGCCCTGCACCTTGCAGAATAATTTTATTCCAGAACCCCCCGGGCAGCATGTCGACCTGGTTTACCTGTGCAGCCCCAATAACCCTACCGGGGCTGTTGCCAGTCACCAGGAACTGCAAAAATTTGTCGATTACGCCAGGGAGCATCAGGCGGTAATTATTTTCGATGCCGCCTATTCAGAATATATTTCCGATCCTGCTCTGCCCCGCTCGATTTACGAGGTTGAAGGAGCCCGGGAATGCGCAATTGAAATCAACAGCTTTTCCAAGTTTGCCGGTTTTACCGGGGTGCGCCTGGGCTGGTCCATCGTGCCAAAAGCCCTGGTAGCGGAAGACAGTGATCCCGGTGAGCTTAACCGCCTGTGGTTCAGGCGCCAGACCACCTTTTTTAACGGTGCTTCGAACATTTCTCAACAGGGCGGGCTTGCGGTT